>DATGOR010000193.1:0-9223 GCA_035305805.1 Vicingaceae bacterium
TTATAATGATAAGCTCTTGCTAAATAATAATAAAGCTCAGGAATAGTGTCTTCACTGCTGTTTTTTAGAGCATTTTCAAAATAAGCTAATGATTTAGAACGCTCTTGCAAAGGAACAAAATAGGAAATACCCATTTCAAAATGATAAACATCTTTGTTGGGGTTGATGTTTAATAATTTTTGATATTGTTCTTGAGCGGATGAAAATTTTTCTTCGTCAAGGTATTTTCTTGCTTTTTTTAAAATCCTCTTTTCAGACTGTGCATTGGCATCAACATAAACAAACAACAATAAAACAACGAATAGAGGAAAATAGGAATTAAAGTATGTTCGATTAGTTTTTATTGTCATTGATGTTATTTGATTTTAATAATCACGTACTGATATTGCTCGTACATCTTAGTGTTAGTAAAGTCGCCACTATAATTTGGACCTTGCACTCCGGTAGAAACATTGTTTACAACAATATTAGCTCTATCAATACCTTTATTAACCAATGAATTGATGACAATTTCTTGAGCATCTATGGCTCTTTTGTAAGCTAGTTTAGCATTAGAACCATAGGTTTTTGTAGGTACTTTTGAAGCACTTGATTCAATATCAATAATTACTTTACCGTTTGCTTTAGCGTGGTTTACGGCTTTATTAATCATCTCAATATACTTAGCGTTAGATGTGTTTACTTTAGAAACATTGTAGTTGAAAAACTCTTGGTAATGAGCAATAGCATCTTTTACTTCTGTTGGAGTAGGAGTAAAGTCATTGTTATTACCACCTTTTTTCATGTCTGCAATTTGTTTCTTTAAATTAGCAATTTCATCTTGCAAATCTTTTACTTTATCAGAATCCGTAGAAGTAGTATTGGTGTTGGTTGGTTTTTTAGCCAATTCATTTTCTAAGTCTTTGATTTGTTTTTTCAACGATTTAATTTCATCTTTCAATAACGCTACATTTTCTTTGTTGTTATCAGTTTTTGTATCTGTATTGTTATTATTGTCAGTAGTAGCATTATCGTTGTTAGAAGTATTGTTATCGTTATTTGAAGTATTATTATCATTGGTAGTATTGTTCACATCACCAAAAATAACATCTTGCAGGTCAATACCTCTATTAATTTCGTTGTATGCCGATACCGGTGGAATGTAAATATCTTCTTCCATCACGTATTCTTCGGCACTGTACTCAATATGGTAATCTCCTCCCGGATTTAAAATGATACTAAATTTACCATCTTTTCTTCTTGGAACGTATTTACCAATTAAATCACCGGTTTCATTATCCGTTACTATAATGATAGCACTTTCGGGAGTTTCGTTAAATCCGGCTACTTTTAAATAACCTGTTAGTAAAGTAAGTGGTTTTTCTTGAGCATCAACCAAGGTAATAACATAAACATCTTTTTCTCCTAAACCATCTTGTTTGAAAGAAGAATAATAGGCTCTTTTTCCATCGGTAGAAGTTACAAAAAACACATCATCATCGGTAGAGTTGATAGGATACCCCATATTTTTAGGAGCTCCCCATTGTCCATTCTCATCCATTTCAGAGTAGAAAATATCAAAGCCACCAATACTAGAATGACCTTTAGAAGAGAAATACAAGGTTTTTCCATCAGGATGAAGAAAAACACCATCTTCATCGTAAGGCGTGTTTAATATGTTGCCGGCATTTTGTGCCAATCCCCAATCTCCAGTAGGTAGTTTTTTACAGAAATAAATGTCTTGTCCGCCCAAGCCGCCTTTTTTTCTATCGCTGATAAAATAAAGCACTTCTCCATTAGGTGAGATGTGTGCATGCGATTCTTTGTATTCTGTATTGATATCCGAACCTAATTTTACTAATTCTCCCCATTCATCGTTTTCATTTTTGCTAGTAGTATAAATGTTTCCATCTCCGTTGTCATCTCTGTAAACAAAAAGCGTTTGTCCGTCTGCAGAAATATTAATGGAGGCAAGGTGTCCATCAGTATTAATGTTAAGTAACTCGGGGTTAGTCCATATACCATCATAATTATGAGAAACATAAATATCCTCGAAATGTTTGCCGTCAAAAGGGTCTTTCACATAGTAGTTGGAACTATCAGGACGTAATCTTCTTGAAGTAAAATAAATACTTGATTCATCGATTGAAACTACAGGGCTATAATCTGCATAGGCAGAATTAATTACTTCACCCAAATTTTTTACAATAATGTTTACCGGGTTGGCAATAGCTTCTTTCGCATAGTTGGCTTGAGCGATGTAATGATCTACCTCTTCAAACAAATAATGTTTTTTTGAAATATTGCTTTTAAAAGTGTTGTAGTTTAAGATGGCAGCATCAATTTCGTTGTTTAGGTGGTAAGCTCTAGCTACATAAAACATAGCTTCAATAGGAGCTCTTCTTTCAGCATGAGAAAAAGGGTCGTAGTTGTTGGTGGTATTTTGGGATGCTTTAATTAAATAGCTTAATGCTTTTGCTTTTTCATTCGCAGAATTCATGTAGCAAACACCAATTTTGTAGTTAATGTTAAAGTTATCAGGGTCATCCAAACTCATTTTTAACCAAATAGGAAGGGCAACGTTATAAGAGTTTTCTTCCATCAATGTATTGGCTTCTAAAAACTGTTGTCTGAAATTATCCTGAGCAAATGCAGTAGTAGCTACTATTAAAGATAGGATAAAAATTAGTGTTCTTTTTTTCATCTGTTATTATTTATTTTTTTATAGGTCAGACGCAACTACCCATCACAAATTTATATTTTATTAAAGTGTTTGCAAACTAGCGTTTCGTCAATGATTATTGTTTATTTAGTTAATCAAGTTAAAATTAGTTCATTGACAGATTGCAAATATATTTTATTTGTTTTAACAATCAAAATTTAAAATACCTATAAATCGTTGATAGTAAATAATTAATATAAACTTCTGTTTACATCAAATTGCTCTAAATAATCAGCCACTCGTCTAACAAATTGTCCACCCAAAGCACCATCAACTACTCTGTGGTCGTAAGCGTGCGATAAAAACATTTTGTGTCTGATAGCAATAGCATCACCATTTGGTGTTTCAATTACCGCAGGTTTTTTCTGAATGGCTCCTACAGCCATAATTGCTACTTGAGGTTGATTGATAATTGGTGTTCCCATCACATTTCCGAAAGAACCAACATTGGTAAGCGTATAAGTTCCTCCGGCAATTTCATCGGGTTGTAATTTGTTGTTTCTGGCTCTATTTGCCAAATCGTTTACCGCTTTGGTTAACCCAACTAAATTATACCTATCTGCATCTTTAATCACCGGAACAATTAAATTTCCTGATGGAAGAGCTGCTGCCATACCAATATTAATGTGCTTTCTTTTAATGATGTTTTCACCATCTACACTGATATTGATGTTAGGGAAATCTTTAATGGCTTTAACAATCGCTTCTATAAAAATAGGGGTAAATGTTATTTTTTCATTTTCTCTTTTTTCAAACTCTGTTTTCACCTTGTTTCTCCACATTACAATATTGGTAACATCCGCTTCAACATAAGAAGTAACGTGAGGAGAAGTATGTTTGGACTCTACCATGTGGTGAGCAATAATTTTTCTCATTCTGTCCATTTCTACAATTTCATCTCCTTCCATTAGTGGAATAGCTTTTTTAGCCGGAGCAGCAGTTGTAGGAGTAGATGTTGGAGGTGTAACAGCAGGAGCAGCAGCACCGTTTGAACTTACTTTTGGTTCTGCTTTAACAGCAGCAGCTTGTTGAGCACCTCTGTTGGGTAAATAATTTAGTATGTCGGTTTTGGTAACTCGTCCACCTGCACCTGTTCCTTCAATTTGTTCTAATTCGTTTAGGCTTATCCCTTCAGTTTCTGCGATGCTTCTTACCAATGGAGAATAAAATCTTCCTGAATCGGAGGTTTTTTCTATTTTTTCAGCAACTACTGTAGTGGTAGAAGCACTAGCTGCCACAACAGGTTCGGGAGTTGACGCAGGAGCGGCTGCTTCTTGTGCCGGAGCAGCAGCTTCGCCTTCGCTACCAATAATAGCAATGGCTTGACCAACTTGAACTACATCCCCTTCATTAAATAATTTTTTTATTAACACTCCTTCGGTGGTAGAAGGAACTTCAGAATCCACTTTGTCAGTGGCAATTTCTACTACTGCTTCATCTAATTCTATGGTATCTCCTTCTTCTTTTAACCAGTTTGTAATGGTTGCCTCTGCAACACTTTCGCCCATTTTAGGCATAATCAATTCAACTTGAGCCATTTTTTTTATCCAATTTAAATTTTACGAAGCACAAATGTAGCGTAAAAATTCTATTTTTTTTAGTGAAATTTTAAGTATTTTGGCAATAAAATAATTCAGCAGATTTCAACCATTTATTTATGAAACTTTTTTTAGCCTTATGCTGTTGGTTACTTGCTTCATTTTCAATTGCTCAAAATGATAAGATTACTTTAAAGCAAGTTAGCTGCCCTGAAAAATGGTGGGCAATAAAACACTTGTTTGTATTAAAAAAAGCCAAGCAAGTAACACTTGAAACTCGTCAAGTGGTGGAGCAACTAAAAAAAGAGCAATTACTAAAAGGCAATGGCAACGGACAGCAGTTAGATGCCTTCAGGCATACTTACTGGATGCTGAGGCTTTCGCAAGAAATTGGAGCAAAAAAAGCAAGGCGTTTAGGAAAAGCTCACGAAAAAGGAAATTACAAAGCATTCAAAAAAAACAAAAAAGAAGACGGTGAAATACCTGATAAAATAAGTTCTGATATGGATTTATTTAACAATGAAATAGGGATAGCCATTGCTGATACTTTAACCTCTACTAATGTGAAAAAAGTAGTAATATCGGTAGTTCAATCAGGAAAATGTAAAATAATTAAAAAAGACCAACAAGGTAATTATCTTACTTGTAGTGGCAGTATCATTCAACGGGAAGAGCTCATAGGCAAATGGAAAAATGATAAATGTTTGGTAAACTCCAACTTTTAAATACCATGTATTTTGATAAAAATACTGTATTTTGCATCGATTTAATAAATGAAACGACAGTTGTTCACACAAGAGCATGATGATAAGAGAAACGTAAGTTTGTGAATACCTAAAAAAAATAACAAGGAATGAACAGTTCCATGTAAGCTTAAAAAACAATAAAAGATAAATACATGAAAGTTTGTATTGCAGAGAAACCAAGTGTAGCCAAAGAAATAGCTCAAGTTTTAGGAGCTAACATTAAAAAAGACGGATATTTTGAAGGAAACGGTTATGCAGTAACATATACTTTCGGACATCTTTGTACGCTTTATGAACCCCACGATTATCAGCCGCATTGGAAAAGTTGGAACATTAATTACCTCCCTATGCTTCCCGAAAAATTCAAAACCAAAGTGGTGGATAATGCAGGCATACAAAAACAATTTAACATTGTAAAAAGTCTGTTTGATAAAGCCACGCTGGTAATAAATTGTGGCGATGCGGGGCAAGAGGGGGAATTGATACAACGTTGGGTAATGGAACAAGCAGGCTATAAAGGCGAGGTAAAACGATTGTGGATTTCATCTTTAACAACAGAAGCGATTAAAGAAGGCTTTGAAAACTTAAAACCTGCCGAAAAATACGACAATTTGTTCTATGCCGGTTTTTCAAGAGCTATTGGCGATTGGCTTTTAGGAATGAATGCTACTCGCTTATACACCATAAAATATGGCAGCTATCCGCAAATGCTTTCTATCGGAAGGGTGCAAACACCTACCTTGGCTATGGTGGTTAATCGATTTAAGGAAATAGAAAACTTTAAACCAACTCCTTTTTGGGAACTACAAACGGTATATAGAGCAACCATTTTTAACTGTGAAGAAGGTCGGTTTTTAAAGAAAGAAGAAGGAGAAGCTTTTGCCAACAAAGTAAAAGAAAGTGATTTTGAAATTGTTGAAATTGAAAAAAAAGACGGCAAAGAATACGCTCCCAAATTGTTTGACTTAACCGGTTTGCAAGTTTACTGTAATAATAAATTCGGGTATTCAGCTGAAGAAACACTCAAAACCGTTCAGAAACTATACGAACAAAAGTTAGTTACTTACCCAAGAGTGGATACTACTTTTCTTCCCAACGATATTTATCCCAAAGTAAAAGGGATTCTGGAAAAACTCAGCGATTACCACTCGTTGGTGGCTCCATTGCTGACCAAGAAAATACGAAAGTCTTCCAAAGTTTTTAACGATAAAAAAGTAACCGACCACCACGCCATTATTCCAACGGGAGTACAAGGAAGCATGAATGCCCATGAGCAAAAAGTGTACGACATTATTACCCGTAGGTTCATTGCTGTTTTTTATGATGATTGTGAAGTAGATAACTCTTACGTTATTGGCAAAGCTGCGGAAGTAAATTTTAAAACCACCGGAAAAATAATTACCAAAAAAGGGTGGAGGGTAGTGTTTGAAACACCCGACACAGCAGAGAAAGAACAAGATGTGTTGCCATCATTTGTGGTGGGAGAAAAAGGCCCGCACGAGCCTAGCTTTTTAGAAAAGAGTACCAAACCACCTAAAATGTTTACCGAAGCTACCTTGCTAAGGGCCATGGAAACTGCCGGAAAGCAAGTGGACGATGACGAACTTCGTGAGTTGATGAAAGAAAATGGGATTGGTCGCCCATCTACGCGAGCAAACATTATTGAAACACTGTTTAAACGCCAATACATTGTTAGGAATAAAAAACAAATAGTACCTACCAATATTGGTATTCAGCTGATAGACATTATTCAAGATAAAATAATTACCTCGGCAGAACTTACCGGAAAATGGGAGAAATTGCTCAAAGAAATTGAAAAAGGACAATACAATGCCGGTACTTTTATCAAAAACATGAAAAAAATGGTGGACGATTTGGTGTATGAAGTAAGGATGGAACAAAATTTCATACAGCTGACTCCCAAAAAAGCTAAAAGCCCCGAAAAACCAAAATCCTCAAAAAAAACTGTAACAGAAAAAACTTGCCCCAAATGCAATAAAGGAGTGTTGGTAAAAGGCAAAGCCGCTTACGGTTGCAGCGAATACAAAAACGGGTGTAATTTTATTTTACCTTTTGTGTATTTAGATAAAAAACTAACTACCAACCAGTTGTTGCAATTGGTAACCAAAAGAAAAACCACTAAAATTAAAGGCTTTGTTATAGACGGCAACAAAACCGATGGCGTATTACAACTCAACGAGGATTTTGAGCTAACACTAACGCCTGCAACAAGCAAAGGCAAAAAAACAGCCAATGCCACTACTTGCCCCAAATGCCAAAAAGGCACCATTGTAAAAGGCAAAACCGCTTACGGTTGCAGCGAATACAAAAATGGTTGTGATTTTTTATTTTCTTTTGACGATATTAGAAAAAAAGCAGGCAATCAACCGCTTACCAAAGAGTTGGTGTTGAAAATTATTACTGATAAAGTAGAATAGCTTTACCTTTTTACACACTCAAGTCTAACCTTTATTAGAGGATGTTTTATTTATAGTTTTCCATTCATTGTTAAGCATAGCGTAGATAACATCGTCCACCCATTTATCGTGAAAAAACAAACTTTTTACAAAATGAGCTTCTTTTCTAAACCCTAATCGTTCTAATAATTGGATGGATTTTAGGTTGGTGGGGTCAATGGAAGCTGTTATCCTGTGTTTGTTTAATGTGTTGAATAAATAGTCTATCACAGCAGATAGTGCTTCACTAGCATAGCCTTTTCCCCAATACGCTTTGTTTAGGGTGTAGCCAATTTCTACTTGCTTGTTATGCGGATCAGATGTCAAAAAGTGAATTCCGATATCCCCAATCAGTTGATGGGTATTTTTTTCGATAATCACAAGTTGAAACCATGTTCCCGGAACATTGAACGTTGTGGAGGAATTGGAAATAAAGGTTTTAATATCATCTACGGATGTTGGAATTAAGCTCAGGTATTTATTAATTTCCGGGTCAGAACGATAACTAAAAACAGCATCTTTATCATCCATACGGATAGGTCTAATATGTAATCTATTGGTTATGCTATTCATGTTTGTTTAAATGCTATTAAATGTATGTTCGTTTTATAGCTTCCGTAATTTCTCAAATGCGGTAAATTTACAACATTTATTTTTACTCCTATTTCTTGTTCTTGAGCATTATTAAATGTAATGGTGGGAGAAACCACTAACAGGGATTGAGAACTTTAATGTTTTTATAAAAATTTGATTGTTTTCGCCAGTGAATATGTTGGGGAAAATGTTAAAAGCAAAAGCTTGGATTGACTAACATGAAAACAAAAAAAGTGTATTAAAAACGAGGTGATTGAAATGTTAGGTCTTTAACCTCAACACATTTATCCGATAGCTTGTAGTTACAAATTTTCTTAAACACCCTTACTATTCCTCTAAATATCAAGGTGTGTTGGGGCTACAATACTGCACTTGCGATATAAATCTACTCTCAAGCTGCAATAAATAACCTTAAAACCATTAAAAGTTAGATGGAATGACTACATTTGGGGTAAAGATACAGTGCGGATAAACACACCGGTGTGTTTATCCGCATGTTGTACTTCATGCCAAAACGACAAACAGTATGATAACCAAGATAAGTCTAAATAAAGTTGCGAGTTACAAAGAGCCTACGGTTCTAGAAACGGACAAAAAAATAAACCTTATATATGGCTTAAATGGAACAGGTAAAAGCACGTTATCGGATTATCTTCTCGAATCATCTGACACAAAATTCAAAGATTGTTTGATCGAAGGCTTGGGAAATGATGATGAAATCCTTGTTTACAATCAATCATTCATCAGAGAAAACTTCTTCGAATCAGAGAGTCTCAAAGGTATTTTTACTCTCTCTAAGGAAAACAAGGAAGCTGAAATTAAAATTGCTATTGCTGAGAAAGAGATAAAACGTATTTCAGGGGAAAAAGGAAACAAAGAAAAGGAACTTCAAAAAGAGAAAGATGCAATCTCAGCAAAGCACAAAGCATCGAAAGACAAGATTTGGGAAATAAAGCAGAACTATACAGGTGGCGATAGGGTTTTAGAATTTTGCCTAGAAGGCTATAAGAGTGACGGAAATAAATTGCTTGCTTTTGTTGAAGGTTTGAAGAAACCAGAAACCAAGCCAACAAAGACTATTGAATCAATAAAGGAAGAAGTTCAAGCCCTAGCAGGAGAGAATGCGCAAAAATATGACGCATTAGAGCTAATCAAATTCCCTTCTCCTAAAAGTGAATCAGACGATTT
>DATGOR010000194.1:0-3234 GCA_035305805.1 Vicingaceae bacterium
AAAGATATTGGTGTAGAACTTAGCTCCCACACCGATGACATTGGTAGTGAAAAGTTCAATCTTAACTTATCCCAAAAAAGAGCGGATGCAGCGGTAGAATACATCATTTCCAAAGGCATCAATAAAAATAGACTTATTGCCAAAGGTTTTGGAAAATCTCAGCCGATTGCTCCCAACAAACTGCCCAATGGCGATGATAACCCCGAAGGTAGAGCCAAAAACAGAAGAACTGAATTTAAAGTGATAAAACTTAAGTAGTTTTTCTTTTCCACTAAAGTTTTTAAACTAACTTTACCCTATGATTAAAAAAGTTGGAAGTCTTTTATTTTTCATAGCCTTGTCGTTGGTTGTTTTTGCACAACAAAGCAACATCAAGTTTGATAGAATAAATTACAAAGACGGGCTGTCTCAAAGTGATGTAACCTGCATTGTTCAAGACCACAAAGGATTGATATGGATGGGGACTCAAGATGGGCTTAACCGATACAATGGTTACGAATTTAGCGTTTTTTCGCACGATTTACTTGATAGCAATTCTATTTCCAACAGCTATGCTCACGTAATTTTTGAAGACAGCGACAGCAATCTCTGGATAGGAACAGAAAATGGTCTTAACCTTTTTAACAGAGCCACGCAAACTTTCACCCGTTTTCTAAACGAAAATAAAGCCCAACAATCAAAAAAACACAATGTTTGGAGCATTACCGAAAATGAAAATGACCATTCTTTATGGATAGGGACAGACAAACAACTCTATCACCTCCAAAAAATTAATACGTCCGATACTGCTTATGTACAAATTGAAAAAGTAAATATAAATTTTAGTACCAATATTTACCAACTCAACATTAGGAAACTACTATTTAGCGATAGCGAACACTTAATGATAGCTACAGAGGGCAACGGTTTAATTGTTTTTAACATCCTCACCAAAGATTTTCGCCACTACACTGCCGATAATTCTTCTCTTAAAAGCAACATGGTTTGGGATGTTCATAAAGACATTAACGGGGCTATTACTATTGCTACTAACAATGGCATTAATCTATACAACCACCAAAACAAACAACTTACTTCTTCTAAAAATATTGATGCCTTAATTGGCAATAAAATCATTAAAACCCTTTACGAAGATAAAGCAGGTATTCTTTGGATAGGCACCGAAACAGACGGACTTTTTAAGCTTAAATCATTAAAAAGTGTTGATCAGTACGTTTATAGTGCCACTATATCTACCAGCCTAAGTTCCAATAAAGTAAATACCATTTTAGAAGACCGCTCAGGTATTATTTGGGTAGGAACGCAGGCAGGAGTTAATAAATTTGATAAACAAAAACAATTTTTTAGGCACTTTCAGCATTGGCCTAATTTGCCCAATACCATTAGCAGTAACATGGTCTGGTCAATTTTTGAAGATCGGGATGAAAACCTTTATGTAGGCACCGACCAAGGGCTTACTTTTTTTGACAACATCAACGGAAAGGTCATCCATTTAAAACCCGATTTTTCGCATGAAAACAACTTTAAAAACATTGGTATTTACAGTATTTTTCAGGATAAAGCAGGAAAAATTTATTTAGGAACAGATGGCGGGATTTTTATTTTTGAGAATCAAAAAATGACACGTCTTCATCTTAAAAATTTTAATAATGCCCGAACTTATACCATTACAGAAGATCACCAACAGCGATTATGGGCAGGAACTAAAGAAGGACTTGTAATTATTGCTCCCGACAGAAAAACTTGTCAAACCATTACTGCCTCGGATGAGATGAACAACAGTTTGCCCCACAACATAGTACGAACCATTTTACCCACCAAAGAAGGTAAAATATGGGTAGGAACCGATGGGGGTGGATTTTGCTTAGTAAGTGAAAATGAAAACGGCTTTTATTTCAAAACCTATCAGCGGATAGAAAACACCATCAACAGCCTAAATAACAATTCGGTGCTCTCTATGCTGGAAGATGCTAGAGGCGTTTTATGGATTGGTACTTTCGGTGGTGGTATCAATAGATTTGATCCTAAATCGGAAACGTTTATTCATTTTACTGAAAAGGAAGGGTTATCTAACAACGTGGTTTACGGCATCATCAGCGATAAAAACAACCACCTGTGGATAAGCACCAATAAAGGTGTTTCTTATTTTAATCCTAACACCAAATTTTTTAGAAATTTTGAAGATAGTGATGGTTTACAAAGCAATGAGTTTAATACCGGAGCTTATTTTAAAAACCAACATGGAGAGATATTTTTTGGAGGAATAAATGGTTTTAATGCTTTTTTACCCGAAGATGTTAAAATAAACCGCACCAAAGCCATTCCGTTAATTACTAATTTTTACTTATTCAACAAGCCGGTACATATCGGAGAAAACTCCATCTTAAAAAAACACATTTCAGAACTGGATGTTATCACCCTTAAACATAAGCAAAATGTTTTTTCCTTTGAATTTGCTGCATTGCATTATTCTTTTCCTCTGAAAAACAAACACGCTTATATGTTAGAAGGGTTTAATGACGATTGGATTTATGTGGACAATAACCGTAGAGCCAATTATACCAACCTTAATCCGGGAGAATATCTTTTTAAAGTAAAGGTTGCCAACAGCGATGGCGTTTGGAGTGATGAAATTGCTCAAATAAAAGTGATTGTAGAACCACCTCTTTGGGCTACATGGTGGTTTAGAACCATTGTTATTTTATTGATATTGCTGCTTATTTATGCCTACTACATCACCCGTATTAATAGAATAAAAACGCAAAAACTGCTACTGGAACTTCAAGTAAGAGAACGCACCCACGAAGTACTAAAACAAAAAGAAGAAATTGAACGACAAAAAGAATTGTTGGAAAAGGAAAAAGAAAAAGCCGATGAATTGTTGTACAACATTTTACCGCAAGAAATTGCCATAGAGCTTAAAAACAAAGGAAAAGCTACCGCACGTCAATACCGACTGGCATCCATTATGTTTACCGATTTTCAAAGTTTTACCAAAATTGCCGAAAAAATATCTCCTCAAGATTTAGTAACCGAACTAGACTACTACTTTGTAAATTTTGACAGAATTATTGAAAAATACCACATCGAAAAAATTAAAACCATCGGTGATGCCTATATGTGTGCCGGAGGAATTCCATTAAGAAACAAAAGTAACCCCATAGACATTGTGTTGGCAGGATTAGAAATTCAACGTTTTGTAGCCAAACACAACCCCGAAAGAGTAGAACAAGG
>DATGOR010000195.1:0-6838 GCA_035305805.1 Vicingaceae bacterium
CTAATTAATTGTATAATTCAAACTTATTTGTAAATTTGCAGCCCCAAAATATTTTGGGATAATTAATTATTTATTCATTTAATTTTAAACATTTAAACAATGCCTACAAAAATTAGATTACAACGTCATGGAAAGAAAGGCTATGCATTTTTTCATGTAGTTGTGGCGGACTCAAGAGCCCCACGAGATGGGAAATTTATTGAAAAACTAGGTGTTTACAACCCAAACACTAACCCGGCAACTATTGATATCGATTTCGATAGATCTTTGTACTGGGTAAAAACAGGAGCACAACCTACAGATACTTGTCGTGCATTACTTTCTTACAAAGGAGTGTTGCATAAAGATCACTTAGACAGAGGTGTGCTAAAAGGTGCTTTAACTCAAGAACAAGCTGATAAGAAGTTTGAAGCTTGGTTAGCAGATAAAGAAGGAAAAATCCAAGGTAAAAAAGATATGCTTTCTAAATCTAAAGAAGAATTAGAAAAGGCAAAATTAAAAGCAGAACAAGAAGCTAAAGATAAAAAAGCTGCTGAAATTGCTGCTAAAAATACACCCGAACCTGTGGCTGAAGAGGAAGCTCCTGCTGAAAGTGTAGAGGCTGCTGCTGAAGCTCCTGCTGCTGAAGAAAAGACAGAGGAAATAGCTGCTGAAGCGAAGGAAGAAGCCCCTGCAGAAGAAGATAAAAAAGAAGATTAATTTTTTCACGTGCATGAACATTGAAGAAACCTTCTATTTAGGATACACTTCTAAATTGCACGGCAAAAATGGCGAATTGGTGATTAAACTTGATGTTGATCGCCCTGAAGCTTATAGGAAATTGGAATCAGTTTTTGTTCGAATTCATAAATCGGACAACCAACTGGTTCCTTTTTTTATTACCAAAACTTCCCTGCAAAACAATCAAACCTTAGTGATAAAAATAGAAGGAGTTGATAGTGCTGAGCAAGCTTCTGAATTAGTAGCAAAAGAAGTCTATTTGCCGCTAACCATGTTGCCACCTTTAACAGGTGATAAATTTTATTTTCATGAAGTTATTGGGTTTGATGTTGAAGATGAAATACATGGAAGAATTGGAAAAATTAAGCAAGTGTTAGAATATCCGCATCAAGCGGTAATGGAAGTAGTTAGTGATGAAGGTAAAGAAATTCTAATACCCATTCACGATAATTTTATTTTAGAAGTAAACAGGGAAATAAAACTTATAAAAACCAATACTCCCGAAGGATTAATTGATGTGTATATAGAAGGTTAATTCCAGCTATAATCTACACCTTGCCATGACTAATATTTTTCAGTTTAAACAGTTTAGCGTTTCACAAGATAAATGTGCCATGAAGGTAGGTACTGATGGTGTGTTGTTAGGGGCTTGGGCAAATTTTAACGATGGCGATGTTTTAGATGTTGGAGCAGGAACCGGTGTTGTTGCATTAATGGCTGCCCAGAAAAATAAAAACTCACAAATTGATGCTATAGATGTTGACTCTTTGGCGGTTAATCAAAGTCGAGTTAATTTTTTAAATACTCCATGGAAAGAAAGATTAAATGTGTTTCATGTGGCGTTGCAAGATTTTTTTCCACCTAAACAATATGATTCCATCGTTTCTAATCCGCCTTTTTTTAATAATACGTATCGAGCTAAAAATAAGGAAAGAAACATAGCAAGGCATTCAGAATTACTGACATTTGAAGAACTGGTTAAAGAGGTGGATAGATTATTAAAAAATTCCGGAAATTTTTCTGTAATACTGCCTTTTCCGGCAAATGAATTTGAACAATTGGCAGCCAATCATCATTTGTGGGTAAAAACCAAAACAATTGTTTATCCCAATTTAAGCAGACAGCCAAAAAGAGTGTTGATGGAGTTTGTGAAGCAAAAAACCAAAGTAGTGGAAAATAAACTTACTATAGAAAAGTTGCAAAGACATGATTATACCAATGAATATAAGGCTTTGACTGAAGATTTTTATCTGAATTTTTGACAACAAAAAAATACACTTTATACTTTTTTTACAAAGAAATTAATTCATAACTTTGTCCGCTTTCATTAGCTGTGCTCAAATGAAATTGAATAAAGAATATACGGTAGATTTTGCGGGGCTGAAACAAGGAGTTCATGAGTATGCTTTTGAAGTCAATAAAACGTTCTTTAGTATTTTTGATAATGAAGATTACAACGATGCTGCTTTTAAAATAGAGGTGGTCTTAGAAAAACAATCTACCATGCTAATTTTTCATTTTAGTATTAAAGGAAAAGTAAATGTAGATTGTGACAGATGTTTGGAGCCGGTGGATGTAAAAGTAACTTGTGAGGATAAATTGATTGTTAAGTTTGGTAGTGAACATGAAACAGATTCAGAGGAATTGGTAGTGATACCGGAAAGCGATTATCAAATAGATTTATCACCTTATATTTATGAATTTATTTTAGTGAATATCCCTCAAAAAAGAAAGCACAAAAAGAAAGATTGTAATCCCGAAGTATTGCAAAGACTAAAAGAAATTAAAGTAAAAAAACAAAAAGAACAAGAGGAAGAAATAGACCCGCGTTGGGCACAATTAATAAATTTAAAAACAGAAAATTAAAATAAAATGGCACATCCTAAAAGAAAAACTTCGAAGACGAGAAGAGATAAAAGAAGAACGCATTACAAAGCAGTTGCTCCAACAGTAGTAAATTGTTCAAACTGCGGGGCTCCGGTTTTATATCACAGAGTTTGTGGAGATTGTGGTTACTACAGAGGTAAGTTAGCAGTTGAAAAAGCTGTTGCTATCTAAACTAAAAAATAAACTTACTGAGTAAATGCAGTAAGTTTTTTAGTTTTTATAAATCTCCCCGTTAAAAACGGGGTAACTACTTTTAAAGCAAATTCACTAACTATGAGTAAAATTACAGCTGCCATAACTGCCGTTAACGGATACGTTCCGGATTATGTGTTGACCAATAAAGAATTGGAAACCATGATTGATACCACCGATGAGTGGATAACTTCTCGAACAGGAATTAAAGAAAGAAGAATTTTAAAAGGAGAGGGAAAAGGAGCTTCGGTAATGGCAGCAGAAGCAGTAAAAGGATTATGCGAAAAAAGAGGAATTTCTCCCAAAGAAATTGATTTATTGATTTGCTGCACCGTTACAGCCGACCATATTTTTCCGGCAACAGCCAATATTATAACAGATAAAGTTGGAGCTACCAACGCTTTTGGTTTTGATATTAATGCTGCTTGTTCCGGATTTATTTATGGATTAACTACCGGCTCAAAGTATGTTGAATCAGGATCTCATAAAAAAGTAGTTGTTGTGGGAGTAGATAAAATGTCAGCATTAGTTGATTATGAAGATAGAACAACATGTATTATTTTTGGTGATGGATGTGGAGCTGTGTTGTTAGAGCCTAATGAAGAAGGTTTTGGAGTAAAAGATTCCATATTAAGAAGTGATGGGTCAGGATTTCAACACTTGCATCAAAAAGCAGGTGGTTCAGCTTATCCTCCAACTATTGAAACAGTTAAAAATAAAGAACACCACATTCATCAAGAAGGACAAGCTGTGTTTAAATTTGCTGTAACCAATATGGCAGATGTTTCAGCAGAAATAATGGAAAAAAACAATCTCACCAGTGATGATGTAGCTTGGTTGGTGCCACATCAAGCTAATAAAAGAATTATAGACGCTACAGCTAAAAGAATGGGATTGAGTGATGAAAAAGTAATGTTGAATATTCAACGTTATGGAAATACCACATCGGGCACTATACCTTTGTGTTTATGGGAATGGGAAAATCAACTTAATAAAGGGGATAATATAATTTTATCGGCATTTGGAGGTGGTTTTACTTGGGGAGCAATATGGGTAAAATGGGCTTACGATACAAATAAATAATAGAAAACAACAAAAACAAATAAATTATGAAGTCATCAGAAATTCAAGAACTAATAAAATTTGTTGCTAAATCGGGAGTAAGCGAAGTAGAGATAGAAAACAAAGATTTTAAAATTACTATAAAAACTCCTCCATACAAAAGAGGTAATCAACCAACAGTAGAAGTAATTCGCCAAGAAGTGGTACCTGCACAACCTCAAGCTGCACCGGTAGCTCCTGTTGCACCCGTTCAACCACAAGCTGCACCGGCTGCTGCACCCGCAACTCCTCCAGCTAAAAAAGAAGAGGAGGATGATGCTAAATATGTTGCCATTAAATCTCCTATGATTGGTACTTTCTATAGAAAACCATCACCAGATAAACCTAACTATGTAAGTGTTGGTGATGAGGTTAAAAATGAAACAGTAGTTTGTGTTATTGAAGCTATGAAGCTATTTAACGAAATTGAAGCAGAAATTAGTGGTAAAATCGTTAAAATATTAGTGGATGACGGTTCTCCTGTAGAATATGACCAACCATTATTTTTAGTTGATCCGAGTTAATTAAGCATTTGAAAAAATACCATTTATAAACAGTAGTTTTATAAATAATGTAATTTACATGCTATTTCAAATGTTATATTTATTAATTCCCAAATCGAAATTATGTTTAAAAAGATATTAATAGCCAATAGAGGTGAAATCGCCCTACGCGTAATCAGAACTTGTAAAGAAATGGGAATAAGCACGGTTGCTGTTTATTCTACTGCCGATAAAGACAGTTTGCATGTTAGATTTGCTGATGAAGCCGTGTGTATAGGTCCACCACAAAGTTCATTATCCTACCTAAACATTCCAAATATTATTGCTGCTGCAGAAATTACCAATGCCGATGCTATACATCCAGGTTATGGTTTTTTATCTGAAAATGCTAAGTTCTCAAAAATTTGCCAAGAGAATGGTATTAAATTTATCGGAGCCAGCCCGGAAATGATTGAGGCTATGGGAGATAAAGCTTCTGCAAAATCAACAATGATTAAAGCTGGAGTTCCTGTGGTACCCGGTTCTGAAGGCTTGTTAAAAGATCTAGCTGACGCTAAAAAAACAGCTAAAAAAATAAAGTATCCTGTGATGATGAAAGCAACTGCCGGTGGTGGTGGTAAAGGGATGCGTGTAATTTGGAGCGAAGATGAATTGGAAGCTGCTTGGGATTCTGCCAGAAAAGAAGCTGCTGCTGCTTTTGGAAATGACGGGATGTACATGGAAAAATTCATTGAAGAACCTCGTCATATTGAAATACAAATTGCAGGAGACGGCAAAAATGCGTGCCACCTTTCTGAAAGAGATTGTTCTATCCAAAGAAGGCACCAAAAATTAGTGGAGGAAACCCCTTCTCCTTTTATGACGGACGAGTTGAGAGAGAAAATGGGAGAAGCGGCCATAAAAGCTGCTAAAGCGGTAAAGTACGAAGGCGTAGGTACCGTAGAGTTTTTGGTAGATAAAAATAGAGATTTTTACTTTATGGAAATGAATACACGTATTCAGGTAGAACACACTATTACTGAAGAAGTAATTAATTTCGATTTGATTAAAGAACAAATTAAATTAGCTGCCGGAGAAAAGATTTCTGGTAAGAATTATTATCCGCAACTTCATTCCATTCAGTGTAGAATAAATGCTGAAGATCCTTTTAATGATTTTAGACCAAGTCCGGGAATGATTAAAAACTATCATTCTCCAGGTGGACATGGAGTTAGGTTAGACACCCACGCTTATGCAAGTTATGTAATTCCTCCATATTATGACTCTATGATTGCTAAGTTAATTACCGTAGCTCAAACCAGAGAAGAGGCAATAACAAAGATGCAACGAGCGTTAGATGAGTATATTATAGAAGGAATAAAAACTACTATTCCTTTTCATCAGCAATTAATGCAAGATGAAAAATTTAGAAAAGGAGACTTTACTACTAAGTTTATGGAAACCTTTAAGTTAAAAGATATTTAACCAAAAACTTTTTAAGTATCTTCTTTGAAATAATAAGAATAATATTATATTTGTTCGATATAACTTGATTAAACTAACTATCTATGGACAAAGAAACGTATAAAGTACTCGTTCCACACGATTTTACATCTGTTGCAGACTGTGCGATAAGCCATGCTGCTCAAGTGGCAAAATCTTATAATGGAGATGTTTATTTGCTGCACGTTGTGGCTAAACAAAAAGAAGTTGACCCTAAAAGAGAACAGTTAAAGGAAATAGCATTAAATGCCGAAAAAAAATTTGGTGTAAACATGCATGTAATTGTTAGAATAGGTAACATCTTTGAAGATATCGGAGATGTTGCTTCTGAAATTTCTGCAGGCTATATTGTAATGGGGACACACGGAGCCAGAGGAATGCAAAAAATCTTAGGTAGTCATGCTATTAAAGTGATTTCACACTCTAAAGTACCTTTTATAGTAGTTCAAGAAAAAGAACCTTCTGCAACCGATACCTATGACGATATTGTAGTGCCAATTGATCATGCTGATGTTACTAAACAAAAGCTGAAAATTGCTGCTAATATTGCAAAGCATTTTAAGAGTAGAATTCACATTTTTGCAGACTCTGAATCAGATGAGTTTTTAAAAAAGAAACTAAATCAAGAATTGAGTTTTGCTAAAAATTATTTTGATGAAAAGGGACTTCCTTACGAAATAGAAAGAGCTGATGTGGATGGCGGGAACTTTAAAAAACAATTAATCAGACATGCCGCTCGACTAGACGCAGATTTAATTGTAATCGTA
Source organism: Vicingaceae bacterium (assembly GCA_035305805.1). Classification (GTDB taxonomy): domain Bacteria; phylum Bacteroidota; class Bacteroidia; order Flavobacteriales_E; family Vicingaceae; genus BRH-c54. The sequence goes on from DATGOR010000195.1 coordinate 6,653, forward strand.
AATACTCAGGAAGGAGCTTTATTGCCTGACTTCTTTGGCAGCGATGAACAAGAAGTAATTGCTAATGATGCAGAAATTCCGGTATTAATAACCAACCCAACTCACGAATTTGTTGCAAGTAGCGTATTTGGAACTTGATAAGTATCTCAAATTATAATAAAAAGCCCGATTTATCGGGCTTTTTTT
>DATGOR010000196.1:0-2707 GCA_035305805.1 Vicingaceae bacterium
TATCTATTAAGCATCCTGATGCAGAACATTTTATTGATGCTAAAATGGATGGGACAAAAGTTACCGGAGCGAATGTATCTGTTAGAATAGATGATGAATTTATGAGAGCTGTAAAAAGTAACTCAGAATACAAACAACAATATCCTATTCAATCTGATAGTCCTTTATATACTAAAACCATTAATGCCAAAAAGGTTTGGGACAAAATCATTCACAATGCTTGGAAATCTGCAGAACCAGGAATTTTATTTTGGGATACAGTAATCAATGAGTCTATTCCTGATAGTTATGCTGATTTAGGTTTTAGAACAGTATCTACCAACCCATGCGGAGAAATTCCACTTTGTCCTTACGATAGCTGTAGATTATTAGCGGTAAATTTATATAGCTATGTAGATAATCCTTTTACCGAAAATGCTACGTTCAATTATGAAAAATTTAACAAGCACACCCAAATTGCTCAACGCATTATGGACGATATTGTTGATCTAGAAATTGAAAAAGTAAACAGAATAATTGAAAAAATTGAAGCTGATCCGGAAAGCTTAGAAGTAAAAAGAACAGAATTAACCCTATGGCAAAAAATAAAAACCAAATCTATTCAAGGAAGAAGAACAGGTGTTGGTATTACGGCCGAAGGTGATATGTTAGCTGCTTTAGGATTAAAATACGGAACTAAAGAAGCTACCAATTTTTCTACAGAAGTACACAAAAAGTTTGCATTAGCAGCTTACCGTGCTTCAGTTGAAATGGCAAAAGAAAGAGGTGCTTTCCCAATATATGATAGTATCAGAGAAGAGAAAAACCCAATGATTAATCGTATTAAAGAAGCTGACCCTGCTCTTTATACTGATATGGTAAAATACGGCAGAAGAAACATTGCTTTATTAACTATTGCTCCAACAGGAACTACTAGTTTAATGACACAAACATCTTCCGGAATTGAGCCGGTATTTATGGTTTCTTACAAAAGAAGAAGAAAAGTTAATCCTAATGATAAAAATGTAAGAGTAGATTTCGTAGATGAAGTGGGAGACTCTTGGGAAGAATTCCATGTTTTTCATCACAAATTCGTTACTTGGTTAGAAGTAAACGGATACAATGCTGACGAAGTGGCTAAATTAGAGGAAGAAGAGTTGAATAAAATCATCGCTAAATCTCCTTACTTTGGTGCAACTGCCAATGATGTAGATTGGGTGGAGAAAGTACGTTTACAAGGTGCTGTTCAAAAATGGATTGACCACTCTATTAGTGTAACCGTAAATGTTCCTAATGATGTAAAAGAAGAATTAGTAAGTCAAATTTACCTAACAGGTTGGGAAAGCGGTTGTAAAGGAATTACTGTTTACAGAGATGGTTCTAGAAGTGGCGTATTAATTTCTAATGATAAAAAATCTGAAAAAGAAGAAATTATCAACCAATTTTTAGAAACTAATGCTCCAAAACGTCCGGATAAATTAGAAGCAGAAATCATTCAATTTAACAACGAAAATGAAAAATGGATTGCTGTAATAGGTTTATTAGACGGAAGACCTTATGAAATTTTTACAGGAGCAGCCAGAGAATCATTCTCTATCTTATCTCAAGTAAAGAAAGGTTGGGTCATTAAAAGTAAATCAGAAGACGGTAAAACCAGATACGACTTCCAATACGAGGATAGCCACGGCTACAAAACCACTATTGAAGGATTATCAAGAACCTTTAATGAAGAATACTGGAATTATGCTAAATTAATCTCCGGTGTATTACGTCATGGAATGCCTTTGAGCTTTGTGGTGGATATGGTTGATAACTTACACCTAAGTGAAGAAACACTAAACACATGGAAAAAAGGCGTGGTAAGATCGCTTAAAAAATTCATACCGGATGGAACCAAACCAGCAGAAAACACTTGTCCAAGTTGTAACGAACCATCATTGGTGTATGAAGAGGGCTGCTTAAACTGCAAAAGCTGCGGGCACTCTAAATGTGGTTAATAATTAACTTTCAAAGACAAAAAAAGCGACTAAAATTAGTCGCTTTTTTTATTGGTAGCTATCACATTGATTAAAACAAGCATTATTCCAAGCACAATAAAAGCACTCCAAACAAATAAACTTTGATGATAAGCTGATATTTCGCCTAAGTTGAAATAGTACATGACACCCTGTAAAAACAAATAGGCTTCACTTAAAACAAACCCTAGCATAAATAAGCCTAATCCTATTTGAGCAACTATTTTTCTTTGTTTAAAAACGCCTTCCAACGACAGAAAAAACAATAAAGCACCACTTATCACTCCAAGCATAAGCAAGTGGATAAAACCAATCACTAAGTTTCTTATTTGTATAGAAGCTTCATTTACTTCGGGTACTACCGAAAAGGATTGAAAAAGCACCTTTATAACCATTGAAATTAGGATAAAATATACCAAGGTTTTAATGTAAAATGTAGCAGATGATAAAAAAGTATTTAAAGGTTTTTTTAGAGCAATAATAAGATGATAAAACCCTATAAGTTGAAAAATAACGCCCAAGCTATTTAAAATGTTTAATGCAGGTAGCTTAATAAACCAACTGATGGGTAAAGCCAATGTAAAAACTACCGATAAAATTAACCAGCCTAAAGCTTTCTTTAACTGTTGATTTTTTTCGGTTGGATGATTAGTGAGGTACTTGATAAATAAACCAATAACGCCAAAAATAAACCAGCCATTAAACTGAAAATG
>DATGOR010000197.1:0-5203 GCA_035305805.1 Vicingaceae bacterium
TTTCAACATGAAACGTATATTTACAAAAGACGACTTTAAAACTTTAAAGTCAATAACGTCATCACATCAATCAAACATCAATTTAAAAGAATTAAATAGTATGAACGCTATTTTAGCTACAGCTCAAATATTAGAGCAAGAAAAGGCATCCGAAAAATTTATAAAATTAAATGCTAAATTTGAGGTGCTTGACGAAGCATCTAATAATACATTAAAGTTAATGTTAACATTGCCGCACCAAACAAACATTAAAGAAAATAAAATTTCTGTGTTTTCTCCTTTAGGTTTCGCCCTTATTGGTCAAATTGAAGGAAACTTGCTTGAATGTAAGTTACCAAATGGAATAAAAAAATTAAAAGTTTTAAACGCAGCTATTTAAAAAAACGTTAAAATGTAATTGTCATGAGACTATCTTTCGTAATATTTTCAACTGCTTCAATAATTGTTTCTCTTCTACTTTCTATATACCATAGCCACGCTTGGTTTATTTTATTGGTAATTTTTACACTAATAAGTGCAATGGGATACATAGATATGTTCCAAACTAAGCACTCTATTAAGAGAATTTACCCTATTTTAGGTAGTTTGAGGTATTTAATGGAAGATTTAAGGCCTAAAATTTATCAATATTTTGTAGAGTCGGATATTGATGGAAGACCTATTAATAGAGTGGATAGATCTACCATTTACCAAAGAGCAAAAAAAGAAAATGACACCATGCCATTTGGAACCAAGCTTGATGTATATTCGGAAGGCTACGAATGGGTTTGTCATTCACTCTTGCCAAAAGATTTTAATACCTTGGATCAAAACCCCAGAATAATTGTTGGTAATAAAGATTGTCAACAGCCTTACTCGTGTAGTATTTACAATATTTCTGCAATGAGTTACGGGTCTTTGAGTTCCAATGCTGTTGAGGCAATGAATGCAGGTGCAAAAATTGGTGGTTTTGCTCATAACACAGGCGAAGGCGGTTTAAGTCCCTATCATTTAAAACATAACGGAGATATCATTTGGCAAATAGGAACCGGTTATTTTGGATGTAGAACAGAAGATGGAAATTTTGACGCTAAATTGTTTGAACAAAAAGCTTCCTATCCTCAAGTAAAAATGATAGAACTAAAACTCTCTCAGGGAGCAAAACCCGGACATGGAGGTATTTTGCCGGCAGCAAAAAACACCAAAGAAATTGCTGAGATAAGACATGTAAAACCACATACATTGATAGCTTCACCTCCTTATCATAGTGCATTTAACACTCCAAGAGAATTGATTCAATTCATACAAAAACTAAGAACATTGGCAGAAGGGAAACCTGTTGGTTTCAAACTATGTATCGGACATAAAAGTGAGTTTATAGGTATTTGCAAAGCTATGATTGAATTAAACACCTATCCGGATTTTATTACAGTTGATGGAGCAGAAGGTGGTACCGGAGCTGCTCCTCAAGAATTTTCTAATTACGTTGGGGCTCCGTTATTAGATGGATTAGATTTTGTCCATAATATTTTAACCGGTTTGGGAATTAGAGAGCATATTAAAATTTTTGCTTCAGGAAAAATTACTAATGGATTTCACATTATGAGAGCCATGTCTTTGGGAGCAGATGCTTGTTACTCGGCACGAGCCATGATGATGGCTGTTGGATGTATTCAAGCCTTGGTATGTAACACCAACAAATGCCCTGCCGGTGTTGCCACTCAAGACCCTAAACTTACTGTTGGATTAGTAGTGGAAGATAAGAAAACTAGAGTAGCCAACTTTCATAAGAAAACCGTGTTAAGTTTTGTTGAATTGCTTGGTGCTAGTGGTTTAGATGACATGAAAAAAATTACACGAAGTCATATTTATAGAAGAATATCTTTCCAATCTATGCTTACATACGATGAAATTTTTCCTTCTTATAAATATGGTGATTTTTTAACTAAAATACCCGAAAGGTACGAAAACGACTTTAAACATGCCAATCCTGATTCTTGGGAATTTAACTATATAGGTAGCTGGAGCAATTATTGCGAATTGTAATGACTGAATAATTACCTTTTTTTGTAATGATCGTTTAACCCAACTCCTTCAAAAATCATTTGTTCGCATTTTTCAATTCGGCTAATTCTTGTTTCAGATTTTTTGGGTTGCGAAAAATAAATGATGTACCCTCTTTGTCGTCCCGGAGTAAGTCGGTAAAACGCTTTTTTAAACTCCGGCATTTTTTCAAATTTATTTAAAAGTTCCTCCGGCACAGGTTCTAAATTCTTTTTAAAAGTAACTTTTGCACCAGACTTTTCTACTTCTATTGCTTCTAAAATATAAGCCTTCAGCAATTCTTTTTGCTGAATTATTTGTTGCGGATTAGTAAACTTAATAAACCTGGCAGATTGAGAACTTTCTCCATGTTTACTGAATAATTGTTGTTTATCTTTTAAAAGCACTCCTTTAAAAAAGCTTAATGCAGCATATTCTTTAAATGCACTTACCGTTAGTACGTTTTTAGAATTAATGGTATAACATGGTACTCCCCACTTAACTTCTTCATTCAAACCGCACTCCAATACAATGTGTCTAAGCATTACCAATTCTTCTTTCCAGTTGTTCACCTTGCATTTTAGCGTTCCTCCGTATTTGCAACGCATACAACCATCTATTAAATAATTATCCACTTGTTTGTTCATCATTAGTGCTTTTTTATCCTTATTTTAAAGCCTAAATTAATTAAAATTTTACAACTTTTTTTGACTTTTAATATTCAAAAAATTGGTACTAGTTCAGAATTTCTGCGATTTCAGTCATATTTCATTATTACAATAGTTAGAAGTAAAAATCTACCCTTACAATTCAATAATTTTATATAAAATACTGATTAAAAGATTATTACATCCAACTAAAATTTCCCCTCCTATTTTTTAGCATCTATTATCCTGATTTATGTCATGCTTTATGCTTCCAAACCTGTGATTTAACATTGAGTTGAATCATTAATTAAAATAAAAGACCTTTATATCTTTATTTCAAAATTAAAAGCATGTTTTTAAACACAATCAATAATCGAAATAATTAAAAAATCAAACGTTATGAAAAAAAGACATTTATTGTACTTATCAATTGCAGGATCAGTGATAATGTACAGCTGTGGAGGCGGAGAACAAACAAAAGAAGCTGCCGACACAGGAGAAACAAAAATTGAAGGTATTAAACTTAGCGATACCGAAATGCAAATGGCTTCGGAGCTTTACTTTGACAAATGTGCGGGTTGTCATGGTTCTTCAAGATTAGGAGCTACAGGACCTCACTTACTACCGGAAGCACCCGAAGGTGATCCGGCTCCAGGAACTAAATTATTAGGTGATGCCGGATTAAGAGCCTTTATAGAAAACGGAACGCCAGGTGGTATGCCCGAATGGAAAGGTATTTTAAAAGACAGTGAAATTGATTTGATGGTTAAATTCCTTCAGGTGGATCCACCCGCTATTCCTCCTTTCGGATTAAAAGAAATGAAAGAAACATGGAAAGTAATTGTTCCGGTAGAAGAAAGACCAACAAAACCAATGCACAAACGCAACATTGACAACTATTTTGGTGTAATTATGCGAGATGCCGGTAAAGTAGCCATTATAGATGGTGATACAAAAGAAAAAATTGTAGTACTTCCTACAGGTTTCGCAGTACACATCCTTAGAAACTCAGCATCTGGAAGATATATTTACTCAGTAGGTAGAGATGGTAGAATAACCATGATAGATACTTATCCTGAAATACCAAATATTGTGGCAGAAGTAAGAGGTGCTTTTGACTCTCGTTCGGTAGAGGTTTCTAAATTTAAAGGTTACGAAGATAAATACTTGGTATTTGGAGGTTACAGCCCTGCTCATATCGCCATTATGGATGCTCAAACACTAGAGCCACTAAGTGTTACTCCTACGGCAGGAAATGCTTGTGATGGAGAAAAAGAATTTATTGAGGAAGCTCGTGTAGCAGCAATTGTTGCCTCTCATACCGATCCTGTTTGGATTTGTAACATTAAAGAAAGAGGTATTGTAAGTATTGTTGATTATACCGACCCACTAAATCCCGGTATAACTGAAATTCCTACTGCTCGTTTCTTACACGATGGTGGTTGGGATGCTTCTAAAAAATACTTTTTAGTAGCAGCAAATGCTAGTAACAAAATGGTGGTAATTGATGTTCCAAACAAAAAATTAGAAGCCGTTATTGAAACAGGTATTAAACCTCACCCAGGTAGAGGTGCTAATATCAAAAACGATTTAGGCGAACTTTGGGTAACTTCTCACCTTGGTGAAAATAAATTATCATTCATAAAAACTAATCCTGGCAAAGGACAATGGACAGTAGTAAAAGAAGTGAAAGCTCCCGGAAATGGCGGTGGTGCATTGTTTGTAAAATCTCATCCAAAATCTAAACACTTATGGGTGGACAGAACATTGAACCCTGACCCTGCTTTACATGCTGTAGTTGATGTCTTTGATACTCAAACTTTGGAACACAAAAAAACCATTACCATGCCCGAAGGTATTGATGGTAGAATGGTACACATGGAATACAACAAAGCCGGTAATGAGGTTTGGGTATCTGTTTTCATGGGAAAAGTGAGCGGCATCTTAATTTACGATGACAAAACCCTTGAATTAAAACAAATTATTAAAGGCGATTGGGTAGAAAATCCAACAGGTAAGTTTAATGTTTACAACACTACTCATGACATATATTAGTTAGGTTATTGGTTGTGAGTAAAAAGAGAGGAGGTCGCTCCTCCTCTCTTTATTAATAAACCTAACACAAACTTTTTAAATCTTAACATCATGCAAATCCTAACTAAAATATTCCTACCAATATTCATTTTATTGAATACTATTTTTGCTCAACCTGTTTCAGAAACGGTTTCGATGCAAGCTCAATATCAACAACAAGTTTTTTACAGCCTAGAAAATGGCATCATTAAATCTGAAAGTGCCACCAACTGGGAAATTGCTTTTGCCGTAAGCGGCAATGGGGCTGCCGGAAGTGCCATTTTGCTCAACGAAGCAAATACTACACTTTGGGCTTATCCGGGAGATACCTCCGAGTGGAATACTTTTGACACCACCAATTACAACACTTGGGAAAGATTGTTAAATACAGATACCTCTTGGACAAACGGTGCTTTTAATGTTTACCGAGGTGCTAATGGAATGTTCGATATGGGTTGGGG
>DATGOR010000198.1:0-20886 GCA_035305805.1 Vicingaceae bacterium
GGGGTATTTTTCATCGGGTTTAATGCCGATAGCTTCGTTGTATTTAGCTTTGGCATCCTCATATTTTTTAGCGTTCAGAGCATTATCAGCGGCAGCAATGGCAGCGTTGTACTGTTCAGTTTTAGCTTTTTCTTCGGCTTCTTTTTTGGCTAAATCTGCAAGGATGGTGTCAATTTCAGCGATTTTATCTTTGGGGTATTTATCATCGGGTTTGATGTCGATAGCTTCGTTGTATTTAGCTTTAGCATCCTCATATTTTTTAGCGTTCAGAGCATTGTCAGCAGCAGCAATGGCAGCGTTGTATTGTTCAGTTTTAGCTTTTTCTTCGGCTTCTTTTTTGGCTAAATCGGCAAGGATGCTGTCAATTTCAGCGATTTTATCTTTGGGGTATTTTTCATCAGGTTTGATGCCGATAGCTTCGTTGTATTTAGCTTTGGCATCCTCATATTTTTTAGCGTTCAGAGCATTGTCAGCGGCAGCAATGGCAGCGTTGTATTGTTCAGTTTTAGCCTTTTCTTCGGCTTCTTTTTTGGCAATTTCTGCTAAGGCGGCTTCTATCTCTTTTAACTTTGTTTTAGGGTATTCTTCATAATCTTTTAATGCTTGTGCTTTTTCAAAATCGGCTTTAGCTTTTACATAATCTTTATTGATGAGGTTAGCATCTCCGGAGGTAATTAAGTCGTTATACTCTTTATCAATTTTATCTTTGTTTTTAATAAGGTCTTCAATTTCTTTGATTTTGTTTTGAGGATAAGCTTCGTTGGGTTTGTGGCTAATGGCAGTATTGTATTCCATTTTAGCTTTTTCCCAATTTTGTTCACTAAATGCCTTGTCTCCTCGTTCAATTGCTGAAGTATATCTGGAGTTAGCTTCTTGTTCTGCTGCCAACTCATCAGCAATCAATCCTAATTGGAATTGAGGATAACTTTCACTGGGTAAAAGTTTTGAAGCTTGTTCATACAATGGTTTCGCTTCACTCCATTTTTTTGAATTAAACAGTTTGTCGGCAGAAGATATTAAAGTAGCATATTCCTTTTCCTTTGCTTTACGAGCTTCCTCTTGCTCCTTACGTTTTTGTTCGTGTTCTTTCTTTAGTTTTTCTAATTCTTTTTGAATGGATTTGGTATAATTTGGGTCGTAATCCATATATCCATAAGCAGGATCAAAAGCTACTTTAGCTATGGGCTTGTCTAAAATAGAAACATCCAAACCTTCTACTTCTTCAAAAAGGTTCATTTCCATCGGGAATTCAAATCCATATTTGGCATCTTCCGGAGGAACGTTTTTAGTGGAGAATTCGATTCTTTTTGCGGTAAAACCAGGTTTAGAAAATTCTACCAAATACACAGCATCGGGAGGAAGTTCTAATGTAAATTCTCCGGTTGGTGGTGTAGTTACTGTCTTCCATACTGCTCCATTTCGCTTAATGGTAATGGTAACTCCTTCAAATCTTTTTTTAGTATCTTCATTTTTTACAGTACCTTTTACATCTAGTTTCCACTGTGCTTTTACTTCCAATGGCGAACTCAGCACTGTTGTTAACAGCACTAGAAAAAAGATAATATTTTGCTTTTTAAACAGCATAAAGATAACTTACAAATATCGTAATTTCATTTTTAAAAACGAAAATAGACCGCTTAAAGTGTGAAAAGTGATGTTTTAATTGTTTAAGTTGTTCATTATTAATAATTAATGCAACTGATATTGTTGTTCGTTAAGATGCAGTATCAAGAATAATTCCATAAAAAAACCACTCCGTTGATGGAGTGGTTTTTTAAATAATTATTTTTTTAGATTAGCCTAAGAACGGATACCTGTAATCTGTTGGTGGAACAAAGGTTTCTTTTATGGTTCTAGGGCTTGTCCAGCGAATGAGGTTAAGGTAAGAACCTGCTTTGTCATTTGTTCCTGAAGCTCTTGCTCCTCCAAATGGTTGTTGACCAACAACAGCACCTGTAGGTTTGTCATTAATGTAGAAGTTTCCTGCTGCATTTTCTAATATTTCTGTGGCTTTATTTATGGCAGTTCTGTCTTTTGAGAAAATTGCTCCGGTTAAGGCATATTCAGAGGTGCTGTCTAGTAATTGAAGTGCTTCGTCATATTCATTTTCGTTATAGACATAAATAGTCATGAATGGACCAAAAATTTCTTCACACATAGTTCTGAAATGGGGGTTAGTGGTAAGTACAACAGTTGGTTCCACAAAATAACCGACAGATTTGTCGTATTTTCCACCACAGATGATTTCAGCATCTTCCTTGGTTTTAGTATATTCAATAAAGGAAGCAATTTTATCGAAACTTTTTTCATCGATAACGGCATTAATAAAGTTGCTAAAATCTTCCGGAGATCCCATTTTAAAAGAAGCTAAATCTTCCTTCACATATTTTATTACATCTTCGGCAATGTTGGATGGTATATAAGCCCTTGAAGCAGCAGAACATTTTTGTCCTTGGAATTCAAAAGCACCTCTTGAGATAGCAGTTGCTACTTCTTTTGCATCAGCAGATCGATGAGCGATAATAAAATCTTTTCCACCTGTTTCTCCAACAATTCTTGGGTAAGATTTGTATAAGTCAATATTGCTACCAATGGTCTTCCATAAGTTCTTAAAAACTCCTGTAGAACCTGTAAAGTGCAACCCCGAAAAATCCGGATGTTTGAAAACAACTTCGCCAAATTCAGGACCACTCGCATAAACGATGTTGATAACACCATCCGGTAAGCCGGCTTCTTTGAACAATTCCATTATAACATGTGCAGAGTAAATTTGTGTGTTGGCAGGTTTCCAAACCACCACATTTCCCATTAAAGCAGGTGCTGCACATAAGTTGGCACAAATAGAGGTGAAGTTGAAAGGTGTAATAGCTAAAATGAATCCTTCTAAAGGTCTGTATTCCATTCTGTTCCAAGTTCCAGGAAGCGATTCGGGTTGTTCTTTAAAGATGTCAATCATGTATTGCACGTTGAATCTAAAGAAATCAATCATTTCGCAAGCGGCATCAATTTCTGCTTGAAAAGCATTTTTGCTTTGGCAAAGCATAGTAGCGGCATTCATTTTTGCACGGTAAGGACCGGCTAGCAAATCTGCGGCTTTTAAGAAAATTGCTGCTCTGTCTTGCCAGGGAGTTTTAGCCCATGTTTTACGAGCTTCTAGAGCTGCATCTATGGCTTTGCTAACGTACTGAGAATTTCCTTTGTGGTAAAACCCAATTTCATGTTGATGATCGTGAGGCGGGTAAAGGCTTACTTGTGTGTCGGAAGTAATATGTTTTCCGCCTATTACCATTGGAATTTCAATTTTTTTATTTTTTAATTCTTGATATGCAGCTAATAATTCTTCTTTTTCTTTTGAACCTGGAGCGTAACCTTTTACCGGTTCGTTTTTTGCTACTGGCACATCGAAATATGCATTTGCCATAGTGTTTATTTTTTTATGTTAATAATTGAATTTTATACCGTTCAAAATTACCAAACTCTATATCAGTATCCCAATAAAATTAGAAATTGATGGTTTGGCTTACATTATATCATCGTTTTCATTTTGGAATTTAAACCCCAAACGTTTTCCTGTTTTTAATTTTATTACAGAAGTAACTTCGTTGATTTCGTTGACACTTACAATGCTCATGGCATCGTATTTTGGTGTTAATAAATCGAAATCCATCGAGTATAGAATGGCTGATTCTATAATGGCTCTAATTTTATTGTGAGTTATTTTTTCATTTACAAAATCGTTGTACAAAACACCGAGTTGTCTTTTTCCTTCAACAAAATAATGTAAATCTTTATTTACAAAACAACGAGCGACTAAATAGCCTAAATCGTCAGAACGATTGTATTTGAATGAATCTGCTAAGAAATTATAAATGTTTATAATGCCACAAAAAGCCCTAAAACGATCTTCTTTTACGTAGGATGTGTTCCAAATTTGATGTGATTTGTCAAAATCAAAAATATTGGTGTGCATATAAAACACTAATACATCACCTCCAAACTTTATATGAAACTCAAAATCTGATTTATCAATGAACTCGAATAAAACATTTTCGTCAATCTCGCACATTTCTTTACCCAAATCAGCTATTAACTTTTCAGCTTCAGTTTTAAAATCTTGAAAAACGCTCAATGTTTTTCGATAAACATCTTGCTTTAAGCAAGCTTTTTCTTTTAGTGTTTGTACAATTAATTCTTTGGCAGTTGACTTTTCCATAGGGTATTTGGTTTTGTTTCTTTTAGAAGATAGTTTTAAATCATCAGTAAGCCTTTGCAAAAACTACTCGTTGGTTAGATGGGTTGCCTGAAAATACACATTTTCCTTCTTCTTGTTTATTGTTTAAAGGAATGCATCTGATGGTAGCTTTTGTTTGCTGTTTAATTTCTTCTTCAGTTTCAGGCGTACCATCCCAATGAGCTAAAACAAAACCACCTTTTTCAATTAATTGAGTAAATTCTTCCCAATTATCGGCTTTGTTGGTCATTTCTTCGCGGTAATCTACTGCTTTTTGGTACAAATTGCGTTGAATTTTTTCCAATAAATTTTCTACTTTGTGAGCCAAATCTTTTTGTTGGAGTATTTCTTTTTCTTTGGTGTCTCTTCGAGCTACTTCCACAGTACCGTTTTCCAAATCTCTTGGTCCTAAAGCAATTCTTACCGGAACTCCTTTAAATTCGTATTCGGCAAATTTCCAACCTGGCTTGTGGGTATCTCTATCATCGTATTTTACACGGATATTTTTAGCTTCTAATTCTTTTTTTAGCTCTAAAGCTCTTTCAGAAATTTGCTGAAGCTGTTCTTCCCCTTTATAAATAGGTACAATTACCACATGAATAGGGGCGATTTTAGGAGGTAATACTAACCCTTCGTCATCCGAATGTGTCATTATTAATGCTCCCATTAATCGAGTTGACACCCCCCATGAAGTAGCCCAAACATATTCTAACTTTCCTTCTTTACTAGTGAATTTTACATCAAAAGCTTTGGCAAAGTTTTGTCCTAAAAAGTGAGATGTGCCAGCTTGTAATGCCTTTCCGTCTTGCATTAATGCTTCAATGCAATAAGTTTCTTCGGCACCGGCAAAACGTTCGTTGGGAGTTTTTAATCCTTTTAAAACCGGAATAGCCATCCATTCCTCTACAAAAGTTGCATAAACTTCTAGCATTTTTTCTGCTTCTTCAATGGCTTCTTCTTTGGTGGCGTGAGCTGTATGGCCTTCTTGCCATAAAAACTCTGCAGTTCTTAAGAATAAACGAGTTCTCATTTCCCAACGTACCACATTTGCCCATTGATTGATTAGTAAAGGCAAATCTCTGTATGATTGAATCCAGCCTTTGTAGGTATTCCAAATAATGGCTTCTGATGTGGGTCTTACCACCAACTCTTCCTCTAATTTGGCATTAGGATCTACCATCAGTTTGGATGGATTTTCATCATCTGTTTTTAGGCGGTAATGAGTAACAACAGCACATTCTTTAGCAAAACCTTCTGCATTTTTTTCTTCGGCTTCAAATAAGCTTTTGGGAACAAAAAGCGGGAAATAGGCATTTTCATGACCTGTTTCTTTAAACATTTTATCCAATTGTGCTTGTACTTTTTCCCAAATAGCATAACCATAGGGTTTAATTACCATACAACCTCTTACTGCGGAATGCTCTGCAAGGTCTGCTCTAACTACTAACTCATTGTACCACTGTGAGTAATCTTCTTTTCTTGTTGTGAAATCTTTTGCCATTATTTAAGGTATGTTTTTTGATAAGATAAATCGAAATCGTTAATTTTATAAGTGTCAAAATTAGTTTAAAAATTATAAAAACAGCCATGAAAACTTCGCATCTTTTACTAATCCTTTTCAGCCTACTTTCGTTTTCAAATTTTGCTTTTGGACAAGACGAATTTTATCAAGACAATACCACCCAAAAAACTGAAAATACAACCATTGTGGCAACTGAAGCTGCTGAGGATATTTTTGATGAAGAAAATTATTTGTCGGAACAAGATTATAAAGCAATTTATTCCGAAGAAGTAAATACTAGAGCATATAATGAAGCATATTCTGAGGAGATTTATCCCAATGAAAATAATGAAGATAGCAATCGTAAACTACGAAACAGAAGAATTGCAGGTGAAATAGTGGGGGAAATACTTTATCATTTTGTATTCGGATTAGCAGTGGTATTGAGTTGGTAACTTTTATACTATTGGCATAGAGTTTGCAAATAATTAATCGTTAACATTTCATTAACAATTACAAAAAACATTAAGAGAATTTAAAATATACAGCCATGAAAACACTTAATCCTATAGCGTTACTTACAGCAACAATTTTCTTGAGCTTCCATATTGTAGTGGCTCAGGATGACTTTTACCCTAGTAAAAAGAAAACTAAAAATAAAGATGTTGAAGAATATCTACATCAAGAAGAAACCATTAATGATGCAGATTATTCAACAGCAACGGATTATTACTACGATAAACGAGCTGAAGAAGCACAAGAAGAATATAACCGTCAAATGGGTATTACCGATTCAACTACTTATTATGAAGACGAAAATGGGAATGTGAGAATTACCAATAATTATTACAACGGAGACAATTATAATTTCGAGAATGAATATTATGATTATGAATATACTTCAAGAATCAGAAGATTTCACCGACCTGTTGGAAGATACGGCTATTATGACGATTATTATACCAATTATTACTATTACAACTACGATCCTTATTATTACGGAACTAGTGTATATGTTAGCTATGGTTGGTGGTACCCAAGCCCTTGGAGATGGAGTGTAGGTTGGGGCTGGGGTGGTGGCTACTATGGCGGTGGCTGGGGCTGGAATTATGGCTGGGGCTACGGTTGGGGTAGTCCATGGCATTGGGGCTACGGTGGTGGCTGGGGATGGTATGGTTCATCTTATTGGGGTGGCTACAACCATGGTTATTGGGGGGGCTACAACCATGGTTATTGGGATGGTTACCACGATGGTCTTTATGCGTCAGGTAACTACTACAACAGTTATGATAGAAACAGCTACTATTATGGTAAAAGAGGCGGATCTTCAGGAAGTGAAGGATATGGAGGTGTTAGAAATACCAGTATCAATAATTCAGGAAAATCACTTTCTTTTGGAGAGAAGTATGAGCAAGCCATTAAGAGTAATCCTAGTTTAAATACAACTAGTCCCAAAACAGGAATTAGCAACCAACCAAAGGCCGGTTATAATACTCCTGTAAAACAAAATACGGCTACAAATGGGAATATGCCTATTAAAACCAATCCGAATACTAATACACCTCCTAAATATGGAAATGCACCAACAAAAACAAATACAGGTACTAATTATCCTGTAAAACCAAGTACAAAACCGTCCAATAATTATTCACCACCTAAAAAAGCTAATGGACAGGTAAATCCTAATACTCCTCAACCAAATAATTACACACCAAAACCGAAAAGTTCTTATGGGGCTCCAAGAAATAATACAAAACCAACTTATACACCACAACCAAGTAAACCAAAACCAACGTATAATAAGCCATCACCAAGGCAAAATTATAATCCGCCCAAATCTAGTCCGAAGCCGAGTTATTCTGCACCTAAAAGCAGTGGAAGTTTTAATAAAGGAGGAAGCAGACCCGGAGGTTCTTACGGTGGAGGAGCTAGAAGGTCTCCAAGGTAATAGTATTTTTATTAGCAATAAAACAAGGAAGTTATGAAATCATTATATAAAAAAATTGGAGTTATTACGATAGCTTTTTCATTGTCGAGTACAATTTATGCTCAAAATGAGTTTGATGCACTTCGATATTCTAGCATAGAACATTTTGGTGATGCTAGGTTTAATGCCATGGGAGGGTCGTTTGGAGCACTGGGAGCAAACATGTCTTCACTAAGCATTAACCCCGGTGGATTAGGAGTATATAAAAGTTCTGATTTTTCGTTTACCCCGTCTTTCCATTACAATTATTCTGAAACTACTGCTGACAATAGTTTTACAAATGATGGGAAACTTAATTTCCACTTTAGTAATATTGGTATTGTTGGTGCTTTTGAAGCTAGTAATGGATGGAGGGCATTTAATATGAGCGTAGGTTATAACCGATTGGCAAACTATAATAGAAGTATTTCCATAAATAGTACTACTGACAATTCATTTTTATCTACTTATACCGATGAATTAAATGCAGTAGATTTTTCTCAAGGTGCTGATATTGCTGAGCTTTTTCCATTTACTGCCAATTTAGGGTATCAAACATATTTGGTTAATCCTATGGCTGCTGATTCCTCAAAATTTGACCATGTGTTTACGAACTCTACCAATATAAAACAACAAACCAACATTGAAACCAAAGGAGGTTCCGGTGAAACTTATTTTGCTGTTGGAGCTAATTATGGCGATAAATTATTTATTGGTGGTTTAATAGGAATTCCTACAGTTCGTTATGAATACAATAGATTTTACAGAGAAACATCTGCAGAAGGCGATACCTTAACCGATTTTGCCGCATTCTCCGTAAATGAAAATCTAAAAATAAATGGAGCAGGAGTGAATTTTAAGTTAGGTATGATTTATAGCTTTTCAGATTGGTTCAGATTTGGTTTGGCTTTTCATACACCTACCGTTTATGGGTTATCTGATAGTTGGCATACCACTGTGGTGTCAGAAAACAAGAATGGTGAAAAACTTTCCGAAACTTCACCTTATGGAAATTTTGACTATGTGATAACAACACCTTACCGATTTATTACCAGTGGAGCGTTTGTTTTTAGTCATTATGGGGTATTAAATGTAGATTATGAATTTGTAGATTATTCTACAGCTCGAATCAAACAAGACAATTCATTTGGTGGTGGAGCTGATTTTTCACTAGAAAATCAAGCCATCAGAAGTAATTTTGTAAGTACGCATAACATTAGACTGGGTACAGAATGGCGTTTAGATCCATTTAGGTTTAGAGCCGGTTATCGTTTTCAAGGAAACCCATTAGACAAAAAATTTACTGCAGATTATGGATCAAATATTTATTCGGTGGGTATTGGAATTAAACAAGAAGAATATTATTTCGATATGGCTTATTCCATTAAAAAATATCAATCTGCTACAGCAATTGTAGCTCAGTATGGCGATTTTGCTGATGTGAATTTAACCGACCATTATTTATCTTTCACCCTAGGGTTTAGGTTTTAATTCGTTGGTTATAATTAGTTAAAAAAAAGCAGTTTAGAAATTTTCTAAACTGCTTTTTTGTTTTTAGTAGCGAGGAGGGGAGTTGAACCCCTGACCTTTGGGTTATGAATCCAACGCTCTAACCAACTGAGCTACCTCGCCAAAATCGGCTGCAAATATAATGGTTTTGTTTTTTTACAAGCAATTAATATCTTTTTTTTTAAAAAATAATTTGTGTTTAACATATAAAATATTCTTATATTGCGATGTGATTTAAAATCAGTATGAAATGAGTGAAAAAATTAAGTTTGAACAAGAATTTATCATCAAAGCTTCCTCAAAAATGCTTTATAATTATATTTCAACTCCTTCAGCAATGTCGGAATGGTTTGCCGAAGACGTAAATTTAAAAGATGGAATATTTACTTTTTCATGGGATGGAGCAGAGGAACAAGCCAAAGTAATTTCAAAAGTAAAAGGAAAATGCATTCGTTTTAGATGGTTAGAAGAAGAAGATGACGAAGCTTATGTAGAACTTAAGATAGAAACTGATGAGTTAACAAAGGAAGTAGCATTAATAGTAACAGATTTTGCTTACGAAGATGAGTTGGAAGAAGCTAAAATGCTTTGGGAAAGTCAAATTAGCGACTTGCACCATGTTATAGGAGTTTAATATTGTTGGCCGGCTTCTATGCTCTGAACAATTCTTTCTATCATTTCATCTTCCTCATTGTTTTCCGGATCGTATCTAGATTTTAAATCACCTGAATAAAGTTTGGCAACTCCCTGATAAATAAAAGCCTTAAAGCCTCCTCGCATTTCTTTTATAATTTCATATGCCGATTCTCCGGTACCTCTATCTATTAGTTTTACTAAAATTTTTCCTTGGGTTACAGTAAGTTTTTTTACCACCTCACCAAACTCTTCTTTTAGCTCTTGTTCTCTTTGTTTTAAAAGTTTTCTGCGTTTACTTTTGGATTTTATTTTTTCTAATTCTTCGTTGTACATATTGAATTTATCAATAGCTAATTTAGCATAAGGATAAACTTTGGTAACATGGTATTTAAGCCTTCTTAATTGTTTGTCTTTTTCAATATCTCCATAAGGCTTTAACTCAACTACTTTAAAATCGGCTAAGTTGTATAAATAAATGGTATCGCCATCCTCAATCAGCATTTGAACAATTTGTCCATTTTTATCTATTTTCTCAATTACTTTAAAACTAGTATCCACAAAAGAATTGTAGTTGTTTTTGTTTTTTAAGTACAGCATTAAAGAGTCGTTGTGAATCAAGTTAATGATAGAATCTTTCTTCAACTTTTTTTTTGATTGTGCAAATGCACCACAAAAAGAGAGTAATAAAAAAAGTAGGGGTAATATGTGCGTAAAAGTTCTCAACTTTGTAAGAAGTATTTTAGTTAGTTTTCGAAAATAAACTCTAAAAGTAGTAAAATTAGTAATAGATAGTTAGCATGAGTTCAGAAATTTATCAATTGTTAGAAGAAAAATTCATCCAATTTAACCAAACATCTTTTATTGAAAATGACCCAATATCTATACCACATTTGTTTTCGGCTAAAGAAGATATAGAAATTGCAGGTTTTTTGGCTGCCACCATTGCTTGGGGACAAAGAAAAACCATTGTAACCAATGCTCGAAAAATGATACAGCTGATGGATGATGCACCTTACGACTTTATATTGCATCATGAAGATAAAGATTTATGGAGGTTAAAAGGATTTGTGCATAGAACATTTAATTCGGAAGATTTTGAGTTTTTCGTAAAAGCATTACAACACATATATATTAATCATGGTGGGTTAGAAAGCGTTTTTGCAAGAAATGCTGAAAATATGCAACAATCCATTCATTATTTTAAAAAAGTGTTTTTTGAGATAGAACATCCACAAAGAAGCACAAAACATATTGCAGATCCATTAAAAAAATCTTCTGCCAAAAGAATAAACATGTTTTTGCGTTGGATGTGTAGAAACGATAAATCCGGGGTAGATTTTGGCATTTGGAAATCCATCTCTCCAAAACACTTAATGTGCCCGTTAGATGTGCATTCGGGGAATGTCGCTAGAAAATTAGGTCTATTAACCCGCACTCAAAACGATTGGCAAGCGGTGGAAGAACTTACTTATCAGCTCAGAAAATTTGACAAAAACGACCCTGTAAAATACGATTTTAGTTTGTTTGGATTGGGTGTTTTTGAAGGGTTTTAATCAACTATAATAACCAAATACTTAGAAGCCGACCAAAATGCTTCGGGGTTTTTAATGATTAGTTTGTCAGCAGTTTTTTCTCCTTTTATTTCATAAGCATCAGAAGGATGGTTTGTAACCAACTTGGCTTTTGTAGCAGCCAAATCTAGCTCATAAAAAGTAGTAATATCTACTTGAGTAAAATATTTTTTGTTAAAATCATCAGCTAATTTCTTGCTTTTACCTATGCCAATAAAACCACCTTCTTTGGTAATTACTCCGTTTTCTAATAATTCTTTGGCAGTGCCATAGCAGTAATAAGCGGTGTTAAGGAGTTCTTCTTTTTCACTAAGCTCTTCCAAACGGAAATTGTATTCTTCAAACAGAACTCTAATTTGCTCGTTTGCCTCAGCTAATTTGGTTTGCAGCTCAGCAATCTGAGCATCTTTTTCTTGTACCTGAGTGGCCAATAGTTCAATCATTTTTTCTAACTCCGCAATTTTTAGGTTAGATTTTTTTAATTTTGATGAAAGAGCTGCCATTTTATTTTTATTCTCTTGCAACAACTGATTGATTAAGTTAATGTCCTCAATAATTTGTTGTTTCATGGTAGGTGTAATCTCATTACCATTATCAAACCTTGTGGTCATTATTTTTTCTTTCTCTTTAATTTGAGCTAAGTTTTCTTGAATTTCATTTAAAGAAGAGATGTACGTAAGTATTTCTTCTTCTTTACTATTAAGTTGGTTTACTGCAGCAATACTGTCTTGTTGTAGTTCACTGATTTTATTTTCTAATTCATCGTTGTTGCAAGAAAACAATAACAATAATAATGAAGATAAAACCAATAGTGTGTTAAATTTGTAGCTCATAATTTGTTCCAAGTTTTTGATTAATTAATCAGAATACAAAATAAAGAAATATTTTTACTGAATTTTGAATTCTTTAAAATTAATAATTTTTAAAAAATCATAAAAGAAAAGATGGAAGATTTAATTGATATATATCATAAAGTAAATCATTTTGGGAGAGAAAACGGCATGAAGCTTACCATTGTAAATCCCGGAGAAATAATTTATGAAATGGAGGTGTTGGAAAAACATTTGGCCACCAAAACCACTATACACGGAGGAATGGTTGCTGCTATGATGGATGGAGTGCTTGGAGTAGCAGCACTTACCGATGTGGCTAATCAAAAAAAATTAGTTGCAACGGTAGAGTTTAAAATCAATTATTTTAAACCTGCTTATTTGGGCGACAAACTAAAAGGTTTGGGGAGAGTAGATTTTAGAGGAAATAGAATAATTGCCACTTCCGGAGAAATTTATAATCAAAACAACGAATTAGTAGCAAAAGCCATGGGGACTTTTAATGCTTATCCTGTTGAAAAAAGTGATATTTTTGAACTCATTTCTAACCAATCATAAACACAAAATGAATTACATCAAAAAAATAATATTATCGGCAATATGTTTTAGTTTAGTTGTTGTAGCTGTTGCTCAAAAAACTACTTCCATCAAAGTTTCATCCTCATTACTAAATAGTTTTAAGTTTAGAAGTGTCGGTCCTGCTTTTACTTCAGGAAGAGTTGCTGATTTTGCCGTAAACCCGACTAATTTTTCAGAATACTATGTAGCCGTAGCTTCCGGTGGTGTATGGAAAACTGAAAATAATGGAACTACTTTTACACCAATTTTCGATAGTCAAGGTTCTTATTCTATTGCTTGTGTTACCATAGATCCTAATAATACTAATAATATTTGGGTCGGAACCGGAGAAAATAACAACCAACGAAGTGTAGCTTATGGAGATGGTGTTTATTTTTCTGCTGATGGCGGCAAGTCATGGAAAAATATGGGGCTTAAAAGCTCTGAACATATTGGAAACATTATTGTTCATCCTAAAAACTCAAACATAGTTTATGTGGCAGCTTACGGTCCACTTTGGAAAGAAGGTGGTGAAAGAGGAGTTTATAAAACTACCGATGGAGGAAAAACGTGGGAGAGAATTTTGTTTATTAGTGATGACACCGGAATAGCTGAAATTATTATGGACCCAAGAAATCCTGATGTAATTTATGCTTCGGCTCATCAACGCAGAAGACATGTTTTTACCTATGTTGGAGGAGGTCCCGAATCAGGCATTCATAAAACTACTGATGGAGGAAAAACATGGGAGAAAGTGAATAAAGGATTGCCTAAAGAAGACATTGGAAGAATTGGTTTAGCAATCTCACCGGCTAATCCGGAGTATATTTATGCCATAGTAGAAGCAGCAAATGATAAAGGAGGATTTTACAGAAGCACAAATAGAGGGGCTTCTTGGGAAAAGAGAGGTGGTTATTCTACCAGTGGTAATTATTATCAAGAAATAATTTGTGACCCCAAAAATCCTGATTTAGTTTACGCTATGGATACGTGGCTACATCATACAGAAGATGGTGGAAAAACTTTTAAACGAACAGGTGAAAAGCACAAACACGTGGATAACCACTGCATTTGGATTAACCCGAACAACACACAACATTTTTTAATTGGAACAGATGGCGGAATTTATGAGACTTGGGATAGAGGTGCTACTTATCAGTTTAAAACCAATTTGCCCATCACGCAATTTTACAAAGTTGCTCTGGACAATACCTTGCCATTTTATTACATATATGGAGGAACACAAGACAACAATAGCATGGGTGGCCCTTCGAATACTACCAACCATGCCGGTATTGTAAATTCCGACTGGTTTATTACCAATGGTGGCGATGGCTTTGAATCTCAAATTGACCCAAAAGATCCTAACATTGTTTATGCTCAAGCTCAGTATGGATGGTTAGTGAGATACGAAAAAAATAGTGGAGAAAAACTTCCAATAAAACCTTACCCTAAACAAGGTGAAGAAGCTTATAGATGGAACTGGGATGCACCACTTTTAATTAGCCCACATCAACACAAACGCTTGTATTTTGCTGCCAACAAACTGTTTAAAAGCGATGATAGAGGCGATAGCTGGGTGGCAGTAAGTGGAGATTTAACACGTCAGCTAGACCGAAACCAACTTAAAGTAATGGGGAAGGTTTGGAGTATGGATGCAGTAATGAAAAACAAATCTACCACTATTTATGGAAACATTGTGGCTTTAGATGAATCTCCTTTAAAAGAAGGATTGCTTTATGTTGGAACTGACGATGGCTTGGTACAAGTAAGTGAAAATGGTGGAGGAAGTTGGACAAAATACGAGAAATTTTTGGATGTTCCTGAAATGACTTATGTTAATATGCTAAAAGCATCTAAACACCAAGAAAGAAGAGTGTATGCTGTTTTTAATAACCATAAAAGAGGTGATTTTTCCCCTTACATCCTAAGGAGTGATGATGCAGGAAAAAGCTGGAAATCAATAACGGGAAATTTACCAAAAAACGGGGCTGTTTATTCCATTGAAGAAGATCATAAAAACCCGGATTTGCTTTTTGCCGGTACAGAATTCGGTGTATTTGTAACACTAAATGGTGGAGAAAAATGGATTCAATTAAAATCAGGTTTGCCAACTATTGCTGTTAGAGATATGGAAATCCAACAAAGAGAAGATGATTTAGTGCTGGCAACTTTCGGAAGAGGTTTTTACATTCTGGACAATTATGCCCCTTTAAGAGAGTTGGCTGATAACAATTTGCTTAAAAAGAAAGCACATATTTTTAACATCAAAAAAGGCTTGTTGTACATCCCTTCGCAACCACTGGGAGGAAGAGATAAAGCTTCGCAAGGAGAGAGTTATTATGCAGCTCCTAACCGACCAATTGGTGCGGTAATTAGCTATTATTTTAGCGATACACTTAAAACAACCAAAGAGAAACGCCAGGATCAAGAAAAGAAATCAAAAGATGATTATTATCCTTCTTTGGAACAAATCAGAAAAGAAGCTGTAGAGGAAGCTGCCAACTTTATTTTTGTAATTAAAGATGCTCAAGGAAATGAAGTGCAAAAAATTAATGCAGCAGCTAAATCGGGTATCAATCAGGTGGTTTGGAATGGAAGATATACCACCACTTCACCAATAAAACTTAAGGAAATAAAGCCGGGAAGATACGGTTCTTATGATGTGGGGCAATTGGCACTGCCGGGAAATTACTCCGTTACTATGTATTTAGAAAATAATGGTGTAATCACACAACTAGCCGAGCCCAAATCTTTTGAAGTAGAACTGCTCAATAACAACACGTTGGCTGCTGCTGATAAAAAAGCTTTGTTAGATTTTCAGAAAGAGGTGGCAGAAATTAGACGCTCTGTTGATGGTACTAATAAACTAATGTCAGAATTAAAAGACAGGGTAAAATACATCAAAAAAGCTATACAATCTTATCCTCAAATAGATTTAAGTTTGTTGAAAGATGTAAAAAGTATAGAGGATGAGTTTTACAAGGTCAACATCATGTTAAATGGAGATAACGACATTGCAAAATATGAATTTGAAACTTATCCAAGCATTTCTGAAAGAATAGGTATTGTTGTTTATGGGTTATGGAATTCTACTTCGGCACCCACAAAAACAGCCATAGAAAATATTAAAATAGCCAAAGACGAATACGAACCTGTGTTAACTATTATTCAAGAAAGTGTAGGAAAAGTGGAAGCACTAGAGAAAAAATTAGCCCTCACTCCAAGCCCTTATACACCCGGACGAGATGAAAATTGGAAGGAAAACTAAATAAGAACAGAGAAAACATAGCGAAAAAGAGTAAGAGATAATAAGATTGAATGAACAATATGAAATATAGAAAAATTCCAAATGAGGAATTGGATAGGTTGAGCGAAACCGATTTTAAACAAGAAGAAAAATTACCTGTAATTATTGTTTTAGACAATATTAGAAGCTTGAATAATATAGGTTCTGTTTTTAGAACTTCGGATGCTTTTTTAATAGAAGCCATTTATTTATGTGGAATCACTGCTACTCCGCCACATCGAGAAATTCAGAAAACTGCTTTAGGGGCAACAGAAACGGTAGATTGGAAGTATTTTAAAACAACCCAAGAGGCGGTAGAACATTTAAAGCAAAATAAGGTAAAAATAGTGGCTATTGAACAAGCAGAGAATAGCACTATGCTTCATGAATTTAAGTGTAATGCCAATGAAAAACTAGCCTTAATTTTTGGTAACGAAGTAATGGGAGTAGAGCAAGAAATTGTGAGTATGTCAGATGAGGTGATAGAAATTCCGCAATATGGAACAAAACATTCGTTAAATATAGCCGTAAGCGTTGGTGTAGTTGTATGGGAGATTATAAATAAAATAAAAGCTTTAAAGTAACATTATTCATAAGAATCGGGATGATTTCGTAATTTCGCTACCATTAAACTAATTCAAAAATAAACAACTAAATAATATGAAATTTTTTATAGATACAGCTAATTTAGAACAAATTAAAGAAGCACAAGATTTGGGTGTTTTAGATGGTGTAACCACTAATCCTTCATTAATGGCAAAAGAGGGAATTACAGGTTACGATAATATCATGAAACATTACAAAGCCATTTGTGATATTGTTGATGGAGATGTTAGTGCTGAGGTAATTGCTACCGATTTTGAAGGTATTATTAAAGAAGGGGAATTTTTAGCTTCATTGCACCCTCAAATTGTGGTGAAAGTTCCAATGATAAAGGACGGGATAAAAGCGATAAAATATTTTTCATCGAAAGGAATAAGAACCAATTGTACTTTAATTTTTTCAGCCGGACAAGCATTGTTAGCAGCAAAAGCCGGAGCTACTTATGTTTCTCCGTTTATTGGAAGATTAGACGATATTTCTACCAACGGAATGAACCTTATTGCTGAAATTCGTTTGATATACGATAATTACGGTTTTGAAACGCAAATATTAGCAGCATCTGTACGTCATACCATGCACATAATGCAATGTGCTCATTTAGGTGCGGATGTAATGACGGGTCCATTAAATGCTATTTTAGGGTTATTAAAACACCCACTTACCGATAGTGGCTTAGCCCAGTTTTTGGCTGACCATGCTAAAGGAAATAAATAATTTGTGCATGTGTAATTGTATGGATGATAAAAGATTAAACTAATAACCAATAACTATTAACAAATAACTATTAACGAAAAACCAAACAATGCTTGTAAGAATATACCCGGAAAATCCGGACGAAAGAAGAATACAACAAGCAGTAGATGTGCTTAAAAAAGGAGGAGTAATAGTTTACCCTACCGATACGGTTTACAGTATGGCTTGTGATATGAACAACAGGCGAGCCGTAGAAAAAATGGCAAAAATTAAAGGAGTAAAGTTAGAGAATGCTAATTTTTCATTGATATGTTATGACTTGAGCAACATTTCGGAATATACCGTTCAGTTTGGAACAGATATTTACAAGATAATGAAAAGAGCCTTGCCCGGACCATACACGTTTATATTAAATGCCAATAAAAATATTCCTAAATTGTTTCAAAGTAAAAAACAAACTATAGGGATTAGAGTTCCCGATAATTCAATAGCTAGAACAATAGTTTACCAATTGGGCAATCCTTTGTTATCTACCTCTATACACGATGATGATGAGGTGTTGGAATATACTACCGACCCTGAATTAATTTATGAACGGTATGAAAACCAGGTGGACTTGGTAATTGATGGTGGTTATGGAAACAATGAAGCTTCCACTGTTATTGATTGTACCGGGGAACAACCTGAAATTATCCGACAAGGTATTGGAGAAGTAGATTTTTAATTACCTCCGTTAGCCCCTATCCGGATAGGGATCGTCTTTAGCATCCCCTTTACCACTAATTACTTTCCAATCGCCATGTTTACATTTCGGACATGGAGGTAAAGAAGTAACAGAAGGTACTTTAATTTGATTTCCACAATTATTACATTCATAAGTTCCGGCAGAAACATCGCTTCCGGCTGGTACATGGTCTTTTTTCATGATTTTTTAGGTTTTAGGCAATAAATGCACGGTTATTAATGCTCCTTCTTCTATTGTTGCTGCCTCAGCAGGAGTTAGGATAAAAGCATTTGCACGAGCAAATGATTGTAAGGCATCAGAGTTTTGTCCTTCGAGTGGTGTTACGGTATTAAAATCGGTAAAAGCCTTCATAAATACAGCTCTTCCTGGTTTTTGTTGAATGGATTTACTTAAAGGCAAACGTAGGGTTGTTAAAAATGGAGAGGGGCATCCTAATCCTTTTTTTATATAAGGAAAGATGTATTCGTAAAAGCATGTAAGAGCTGCTGCAGGATTTCCCGGTAATCCAAAAATAGCTTTAGTACCTTTTTTGCCAAAAAACAACGGTTTCCCGGGTTTTTGAGCCACTTTATAAAATATTTCTTTTACCCCATTAGCTTCTAACCCTTGTTTGACAAAGTCGTAATCACCCACGGAAATGCCGCCTGATAAAACCACTATATCCGATTGCTGAATGGCTTTTGAAATAGCTTGAAATGTAGCATCTGCATTATCTTTTACAAAAATAATAGAGGGAGAAATATGGAGCGATTGAAAAGCGGCTTGTAGCATCAAACTATTCGACTCGTAAATTTGTCCTTCTGCTAACTTTTGTCCGGGTTTTACTAATTCGTTTCCGGTAATTATTATACTAATGGAGGGTAATTGAGCAACTTCAATATTGGTAAATCCAAGTGTGGCTAAAAAACCAATAGCACCTGCATTTAAAATAGTGCCTTTAGCTAGAGCTAAATCCTTTTCAGCAATCTGATACCCTTTTTTTCGGATGTTAGCTCCTTTCTTTAATCCTTTGTCTTCAATAAAAAGCTGTTGGTTTTCAATGTTTGTAAACTCTTGCATAATAACGGTGTCACAAGTATTTGGCACCATGGCTCCCGTAAAAATTCTAACAGCTTCATGAGGTTGGGGAGTCATTTTATGTGTAGTTCCTGCGGGAATTTCACCACAAATATGGTATGAAGTATCTAAATTTTTAAAAGCGAAAGCATATCCATCAACAGCTGATTGGTTAAAAGGAGGAATGGCTATTGGAGCAAAAACATCTTTTGCCAAAGTTTGCCCCCAAGCTTTGTGCAAAGGGATGGTTGAGCTAGAAAAAAATTCAGCATGTTGAATAATTAATTGCTGAGCTTCGGGTACAGAAATCATAATTCAAAAATAAGGGTAAATAATTCTTATCAACCTGATTTATGTCAGGATTTTATTCAAAAATAATAAACAAATTTGTAGGAAAACTAACACTATGTCTTTTAAAAATAATATTCCGAAGTGTACACAATGCGGTCACAAAAAAAGTGGGGCGTCCATTTTTTGTAGTCTTACGCTACCTGAAATTGAAGATATTTCTGAACACAAACGAAATTTAGTTTTTAAAAAAGGACAATTAATTTTTAGTGAAGGAAACCAGCCTCATGGTATTTTTTGCATTTATTCCGGAAAAGTTAAAATTCATAAAATGGGAGATGAGGGGAAAGATCAAATTGTGAGGCTGGCAAAATCTTCCAATATAATTGGTTATCGTTCTATTTTTAATAATAATACCTACTATGCTTCTGCAACAGCTATTGAGGATACAGAAGTGTGTTTTATCTCTAAAACGTACATTACAGAATTAATCAAAGGCAATAATTCACTCACATTTACTTTTATGAATATCTTATCAGAAGATTTGAAAAGAGCAGAAGAACGCATTATACACATGGCACAAAAACATGTAAGAGAAAGAATAGCAGAAGCTTTGTTGTTGCTTAATGAGGCTTATGGATTTAGAGAGGATGGGAAAACCATTGACTCTACACTTACAAGAAGAGAAATTGCAAATATTGCCGGGACTACCACAGAAACTTCTATAAGAGTGTTGTCCGACTTTGATAAAGATAAAATTATTCAACTAAATGGGAAAGATATCAAAATATTAGATATGAAAAAGCTTTTTAGAACAGCTAATATTTTTGATTAAAACTAATTTTTGTGAAATTAATCATGCTGTGATATGACGAATGTCATTTTTAAACATTTGATATACAATTACTTTTGAAGTGTATTTTTAGTTAATAATTTTGAATCCGAAACAACAACATATAAAACTTTCTGCTACATCCTTCAGTAAAATACTTCAACTTAAAGGAGTTTTAAAGAAATACCAACAAGGAGAAGTATTGTTTAAAGAAGGAAGTGAGCCTAAGTCAATTTTTTTGATAATTAAAGGAGTGGTGACACTGGTAAAATCAGGGGTAGAGTGTAATGTTAATATCATGAACCATAAAGAGAAAGACATTGTTGGGCTGGATTTAATCTTTGATAATAAACTTTGTAGTTATACTGCTGTTACTTCATCAAATTGTGAAATATACGAGATAAATATTGATGTTTTCAAACAGTTTCTGATAGACGAAAATAGTATGTCGTTGGAATTATTAAAGTACCTTAGTTCGCTAATTAAGCAGTTGGAAAATAGTCCTTTGTATGTTTTGAACTAATAAAGTATAAAGCTTTATTGGTGAGTTTTTTTAGTTTTTTAAACCTCTTTCGATT
>DATGOR010000199.1:0-6684 GCA_035305805.1 Vicingaceae bacterium
AATTATTGCATAAAATGTATTTTTTGCAAAAAAAGAGCTTAAAAAATTATATGTTTCTCAATACCAGCCGAATAACCACTAAGAATTCCATAAAAAATGGAAGAATCAAAAAAAGTAAAAATAATACCTAGCTTGTAAGTTTTTAATTACATATCTGGCGTTCTGCACATCTTTTCACCCCACAAACCCAACCTAAAAAAAGCCGATATCACCTTTTTTAGGCCCATAAATTTCAAAAAAGAGACTAGGAGCAAGGTAAAAAACATCAAGGTGTACCCATTATCATTATTTCATTAATTCATTATTTCATTAATTAACTCAATATCCCTCTCTGAAAAACAGAACTTACAAATGAGAGACAAACAAAAACTACTTATCAACTTGCTCGTCGTATTTTCATTTCTTCGCGTTAACAGTTCTTAACACTAAATAACACTGATTAACTATTTTTTGGTTTGTATATGCTTTGTTTTGTCTTATATAAACCATTAAATTTTAATTTCATGAAAAAATTAGTAACCCTTTCAATGTTCGGACTTATGTCTGTAGGGGTATTTGCCTCAAATGAAGGAAGCACCAAAGGCTTTTTTGAAGCAAATGTAGAGCACACAAACAGTGTAGAAACTCTTAATGCCGTAAAAGCACAAATTACTTTAAACTGTGAAGACGGTTCTTCATACACTGTTAGTTGTGATAGCTGCACTACTGGGCAACTTATAGGCATTGCATGGGCTTTGTGTAACTAAACTTTCCACCCTTCTCGGTTGAACCGAGAAGAGTTTTTATACAATTAAAAACAATTACAGCATGATGAGATATTTAATATTTTCCTTCCTTGTTACATTAACTGGTGTCTGTAGTGCCCAGAATCAGGGCATTATTTATTATGGACATATAGAAAGCCCGGGGAAAGGTGGTCCTGCCGGGTTGGACTTTAATGCTTATTTGGTCTTTGACAAGGCTGCTTCCTATTATGTAACAGCAAAAGATTCACTGGAAAATCAAGCTGAATTAGAAAGGCAACAAACCAAAGAAGTAAATGGATCAAGCCAAATGTATGTGGGTAAACATACATTACCACAAGGTAAGCAGGTATATTATAACCGCCACAAAGACAGCCTTTGGTGGAATAAAAAGTATAAAGAACCTGTTTATGGTCGTGAAAAAAGAGATAAAATCAACTGGAAATTAGAACCCGAAACCAAAACCTTTGGAGGACTTATCTGTCATAAAGCTACCGGAGTTTTTAGAGGAAAAACCTATACAGCTTGGTACACCAAAAAAATACCTTTGCCTTACGGACCATGGAAACTACAGGGACTTCCAGGAATTATACTTGAAGCCTACGATGAGAAAAAGGAAATGTACTTGTATTTTAAATCAATAGAATATCCTACACCACAAAACCTAACAATAGGACCAATTGTAAAACCCAAAGAAGACAGTAATTACAATTGGATTTCACTTAACGAGTACAAAGACTTATTAGAAAAATTAGTCGAAAGAAACAAAACGAAAGCCATACTGATTGCCAAACAAATGGGTGGAGATGTAACTGTAAATTCAGGAGGCATTGAAACATTAAGCGTTGAGGTTTTTAATTAAATTACGATTTTTTTTAAGTTTTACCAAACCCCATAAGCAAATGGGGTTTCATTTTTATAAGATGCTCAATGAAATCTATACTACCTCTTATATTCCTTTTAGTAACTATCCGTATTTTGGGGCAAGACATCAGCGTTTCGGGCTCAATAACCAACCATCAACTTCAACCTATTGAAAGTGCGCTTGTAGTAGTTAAGAATCAAAATAATCATGTTTTAGGTTATACATATAGTAATGAAAAAGGGGTGTATCTATTAGAATTTGAAACCGACACCGTACAATCATATATAATCGAAGTTTCAAGTTTGGGATATGCCGCAATTAAAAAAGAAGTTGAGATAAACAAACCCACTCAAAACATCAACTTTAAAATGAAGGAGCAAATGGAATCCCTAAAAGAAGTTGTAGTAGAAGCACACCAAAAAATAAAGATAAACGCTGATACTACTTTTATCAGGGTTTCCCAATATACCACAAAAACAGAACAAACGGTTGAAGATGTTTTAAGGCGATTGCCAGGTATAGAAATTTTACCCGATGGCAGTATAAAAGCCCATGGAAAACCTATAGAAAGCCTGTTGATAGAAGGAGAAAACATTTTAGGGAAAAACTACAAAATTATATCTAAAAATTTGGACGCTAAAACATTGGAGGAAGTCCAAATTTTAGACCATTACGAAGATAATCCCATTTTCAAAAGCCTGTCAAATTCTGAAAAAGTAGCCATAAACCTAAAGTTAAAGAATGATTTTAAAAATATTTGGTTTGGCAATTTTTCAGCAGGTTATGGATTTAAAAACCGTTATCAAGGAGCAATAACATTGGGGTTGTTGAAAAAGCGGATAAAACTGTTGGAATTTAGCAATGGCAACAACATAGGGGATAAAGCAGCGAATCTTTTGAGTAATGATGAAATCGTGATTGATTTATCGCAAATGTTTCAACACATAGAGAAGAAACCGTTTTTGGTTTTTTCAATAGACGAGCAAGAAAACAATGTTTTTAATAGTAGGAGTAGTTTCAACACGTCCATGCTTCATTCGCTTGGCCTGTCTTCAAAAATAAGCCAAAGGTTTACCGTTAGGGGTTCTGCAAATTTTGTTTATGACAAAACCAAACAAGACTATCAAGCCATTACCCAATATAATACAGGTGAGAACTCAACCACATTTTCAGAATCAAGTAACTATCAAAATAAAAATAAGGCTGGTTCAGGAGAATTAGAACTAAAATACATTCCTAACGCAAAAAATTACGTAACTAATATTTTTAAATATACCCTTAATCCTCAAAAAGCATTTAATGGCATAATGTTAGGCAACACAAATGTATTGCAACAAAACGATGTTTTTTCAGAAACATATTATAACCATTTAGAACACACCTATCTTTTAACGCGTAATACGGCATTGTATAATTATCTTTATTTAGGATATGGCAGCTCAAAGGAAAACGTAAAAATTAAATACCCAGTCCTGAATGATTTTTTAGAAGTAGAAAAACCAGAACCTGTTTTACAGGATGCTGCAGATAAGTTTAATTATTACGGTTTACAAAGCACCGTGCTTACTAAACGAAGAAAATGGGAAAACCAGTTGAAGTTTCACGCCCATATTGAAAATGAAAATGCTTCAAGCAGACTTTTTGCTAAAAACCAAAATGATTTTGAAGACTATACAAATAACCTGAAAATCGATAATAATTTTGTTTCGGCATCCAATGCTTTTAAATATAAGCTAAAACAAGATAATTACATAAGAGGCAGTTTTGTTTTTACCCAAAATTGGTTTAATAAAAATGATTATTTACTAAAAAGTGCCTCACTCACTTTTAGACAAAAGTTAAAAAATATTGGAGACATTAGGGTAGGCTACAATTACAAAGAAGATTTGCCAAAAACACAAATGCTTCTATATAATTTTGCGTTAAACTCCTATCAAGGTTTTGTAAAAGGAACCAATGAAATTACCAAATTGAAAAGTTCTATTTTTTCATTTAATTACAGTTTTTACAACGATATTAAAGGGTTCTCTATTAATAGTTCTGTATTGCACACTATTACGCATTTGGGTTATGCAACCAATACATCTATAAACAATAATTTCGTTTTCGTCGATTTGTTACCTTACTCTGGAGGAAATAATACTTTAGCCAATGCCAGTCTTACCAATTATTTTAGTAAACTAAAAATAGCCACCAAATGGGAAACTAGTCAGAGTTTTATAGAATCTCCTCTTTCTAACGACGGAACAGAAGTATTTAATCTTAAAAATTATTCAGGAAATTATGCTTTTTCTGCGAGCTCTTATTTTAATAAATGGTTTAATTTTTCAAGCGGGGTTTCTTATAAGTTTTCTTCTTCAAAAGTAGATGGGGAATCGAATTCTTTTAAATCAAAAAAGGTTTTCTTAGACTTAAACATAAAAATCTCAGAATCATTAAAAGCCACTGTAAATAATGAGTTCTATTTATTGGAAAATGACAAATATCTTTTTTTAAACGCAACCATTACCTACGAGCCTCAAAAAAGCAGATGGTCTACAAGCTTATACTTAAATAATTTATTTAATGAAGAAGATTACCTGGTTGAACAGATAAACTCTTTTACGTCCTATCAAAAACTCATTAAGTTAGCGCCTGCATATGCACTTTTCAGTATAAAATATAGATTTTAACCTTGTTGAAATCACACAACAAACTTATAGCCAACTCCTCTTACATTTAAGATTTTGATGGTTTTATCTTGGGTTAATTTTTTTCTTAATTTACTGATAAATACATCCATACTTCTAGCAGAATAAAAAGAGGTGTCTCCCCACAATTGTTTTAACACTAAAGATCGCTCTACAACTTTGTTTTTATGCTGTAGCAAAAGTAACAGCAGTAAACTTTCTCTACTAGTAAGATTTTCCTTATTTTCTTCTTTATATTGAAGTGTTTGCTTTTTAGAATTAAAGATATAATTACCTATAATTAGGTCCTTTTCCCCATGAGAAACCATTTGTTTATTGTTCAACAAATTTTTAATTCGCGCAATAAGTTCCTCTATACTAAATGGTTTTTTTAGATAATCATTACCACCAGTATTAAATCCTTCAACAACGTCGTGAGGTTGCGATTTTGCAGTTAGGAAAATTATGGGCGTTTCCGCATCTGTTTTCCTAATGTGTTGCGCTAAAGTAAACCCATCCATTTTTGGCATCATCACATCAAGCACCAAAATATCTGGCTTTTGAGCCCTGTACAATTGAAACGCCTCATCTCCATCATGGCATAGCTGTACGACAAAACCTCTAGTTTCAAGACTTTCCTTTACAATTTGCCCAAGCGTTGTTTCGTCTTCTGCAAATAAAATGGTATGCTCTTTATTCATTCGTTTGGTATTGAAATAATAAATATTGTTTTGTTATCCTTAAAAAGCACTTTTGCCATCCCATGATGTTTTTCTGCTATTTTTTTAACGTGGTACAACCCGACTCCATAGCCCTTTACTTCGTGAAGGTTACCGTGGGTAACACGGTAAAATTTATCAAAAACTTTTGCTCTTTGCTCTTTATTCAAGCTATTTCCATTATCGCTTACCGCAAGGGTAAATTCTTGAGTGTTTTCAACTAAAATTTCAATTTTATTTCCTCCGTATCTTATAGCATTGTCCAACAAGCAACCCAAGGCATTCCCTAAATGGAATGGATCTATAAACGCCTGGTTTTGGATGACTTTTGAAAACTCCAATACCATCTCTTTTTCATAGTTCAACTTGTAATTTTCAACAATTGGGGTTATCCATTCTTTTATGTTTATGGTTTGTCGGTTTAAGTACCAATCATTAGTATCTAAAAAGGCTGTGTCCATAAGTTGATCTACCATTTTTTCCAACTTCACTAATTGTTGGTTAGAATAGTCCAAATATCTGTTGGTTTTTTCAAGATCATTGGAATCATTAAAATACCGGATGCTTTCCAGTGCTGTTCCAATAATGGCAATAGGAGTCTTGAACTCGTGGGTAATGTTGCTAATCAAATCGTTTTTTATTTCAGAAAGTTGCTTTTGTTGCTTAACTATATACAATAAATAAAATAAGGCAAATAGAGTAATCATTACCAATACAATTGATAAAACAATACTGATCAGACTTTTTTTAAGGATAACCTTAACCGCATTGGGAAACAACATTTCAATTTTTTCCCCTTTTTTCAAATAAGTGGATTTCCCCTTTGTAGAAAGTTGTTTATAAAATATAGCTCCCTGATGTGCTGTTGCAAAAAGTGTGTCCTGCTTGTAATAATTTAAGATATAAGGAATAGCATATTCTTTTCTATCCAATTCATTGTCCAGAAAGACCTTTAATTTTTTAAAATCGATGGAATCCTTGTTTATGGATATATTTATCATTTTAACATTTGCAGTAGAGGAAAGGCTATCATGTGTTTTGTCGCCTTTAAAAACTGAAATATTATTCGGTGCTCCCTTCATAGAAATAGCCTCCATAACCTTCTTTTCCATAGATAGATTAGAAAGTTTTTCGAGGGAATCCTTTGAGACAATTAAAGTGATATTTTTTTGCTCGGAAACCTTTATAAAATAATTATCAAGAGCTACATCCAATGACTGTTGCATTTCCCTTTTAAAATTTGAACTGTTTTTTTGGAAATCAATATAACCCGAATACAATTGCACTGCTATTGTAGCTAGAATGACAATAGTTAATAAATATGGAATCCGACGATATAGTTTTTTCATAATCAAACCAAAGGTAATGGATTATTATTTTTAGAAAAATAAATATTGTAAAAACTGTCCATAGCAACAACTTCAAATTCAAGCAAGCACATCCCGTTTTTAACAGCGCAAAAAGCCAACCCTAAAAAAACGGGAAGAGCTTGCTAGTTTAGGTCGTCTGAAGAAACTAACGGCTAAATTGCCAAGCTTTACGCAAAAAACCCAGTGTCATGGCATTAAGAAGTTGCACTAGGTTAGGTTAATAATAAGGAGGCAGCTTTAGGGTCTGCTCCAGCTTTGGGGCTATTAACTAATAAGGAGAATTATCGGATATCCAATAGGTTAAATCTCAGCGCTTAA
>DATGOR010000200.1:0-2291 GCA_035305805.1 Vicingaceae bacterium
AGCAGTTAATGATGTTTCATTTAAGGTTTATCCCGGAGAAACATTAGGATTAGTTGGTGAGTCGGGTTGTGGAAAAACAACCTTAGGAAGAACCATTTTAAAACTGGTAGAACCTACTGACGGTAGAATTATTTTTGAAGGCAAAGACATCACCGATCTTAGCGTAAAACAAATGCGTGAATACAGAAAGGAGATGCAAATTATTTTTCAGGATCCTTATTCCTCTTTAAACCCAAGGATTACTATTGGTGAAGCTATTATGGAACCAATGCGAGTGCATAATGTATTCAATAGCGATGCAGAAAGAAAAGAAAGAGTAATGGAATTATTGAAACGTGTTGACTTACCGGAACATCATTTTTACAGGTACCCACATGAGTTTTCGGGAGGACAAAGGCAGCGTATTTGCATAGCCCGTTCGTTAGCGTTAAATCCTAAATTTATTATTTGTGATGAGTCTGTATCAGCATTAGATGTATCTGTTCAAGCACAGGTTTTAAATTTGTTAAATGAATTAAAAGAAGAATTTAAGTTCACCTATATCTTTATTTCACATGATTTGTCGGTTGTTAAGTTTATGAGCGACAAAATGATAGTAATGCAACATGGAGAGATTAAAGAAATGGGATATGCCGATGAAATTTATGCTAATCCTCAAACAGAATATACCAAAACACTAATTGGGGCTATTCCAAAAGGAGAGATTGATGATATTAAAAAATCGTTGGATAAAAAAGATGCAAGACGCTCAACAACGGCTTAACACCAATATCACGCTATGGCAAAAACAAAAGTAAAAACAGCCTTTTTCTGCCAAAGTTGTGGAGCTCAATTCCCTAAATGGGTCGGTAAATGTTCTTCTTGTAATGAGTGGAACACCATAGTTGAAGAAGTTATTAGTAAGCCGCATCCCAATGAGGTGAAGGGCTCTTTTAATATTAAAAAGAATAACAAACCACTTCCCGTAGATAATATTGAGTTAGCCGAAATACCTAGAATAAAACTTCCTGGAACAGAACTGAACAGAGTGTTGGGCGGTGGCTTGGTTCCCGGTTCATTAATTCTCTTTGGAGGAGATCCGGGTATTGGAAAATCAACCTTAATGTTACAAATGTCTTTGAGGTTAAAAGGCAAGAAAATTTTGTATGTTTCTGGAGAAGAAAGTGGGCAACAATTAAAAATGCGTGCCGACAGAATTGGCAACAAAAATCCCGATTGTTTTGTATTAACAGAAACATCTACTCAAAATATTTTTCATCACATTAATGAGATACAGCCAAATGTTTTGGTGATAGATTCCATTCAAACCCTACACACTGCTACTATTGATTCATCTCCGGGAAGTATTTCTCAAGTAAGAGAATGTACTGCTGAGCTGATGCGTTATGCAAAAGAATCCAACACACCTGTTTTTTTGGTGGGGCATATCACCAAAGATGGAACAATCGCTGGCCCGAAAATTTTGGAACACATGGTAGATGTAGTGTTGCAATTTGAAGGAGACAGAAATCATATTTATCGATTATTACGCTCTGTAAAAAACAGATTTGGTTCTACCAATGAACTAGGTATCTACGAAATGCACGGAGCAGGTTTAAGAGAGGTGGACAATCCTTCAGAAATATTATTAAGTAATAGCGATGAAAATTTTAGTGGAGCGGCCGTTGCTGCAACAATGGAAGGAAACAGACCTCTATTAGTAGAAATTCAAGCTTTAGTAAGTTCTGCTGCTTACGGTACGCCACAACGTTCGTCAACAGGTTTTGACACTAAGCGATTAAACATGTTGTTGGCAGTATTGGAAAAACGTTGCGGATTTAAATTAGGAGCAAAAGATGTATTTATTAATGTTGCCGGAGGATTAAAAATTGACGACCCTGCAGTAGATTTAGCAGTAGTAAGTGCGGTGCTTTCTTCTGGAGAAAACATGGCTATTCCTTCATTATATTGCTTTGCAGCAGAAGTGGGCTTGTCAGGAGAAATAAGACCAATAAGTAGGGTAGATCAACGTATTACAGAAGCTGAAAAACTAGGTTTCGAGAAGATTTTTGTTTCTAAATACAATCAAAAAGGGTTAGATGTTAGTCAGCACAAAATAGAAATAGTTTTCGTCAATAAAATTGAAGCTATTTTTTCAAAATTGTTTACATAAAAAATCCCTCATTTTAGAGGGATTTTTTTATGTAATTAGGAGAGTTTATCTAATAAGTGATAGAGTACCTTTTTGGAAATATTGTTTACCATCAATACCTTCGGCTTTAATGATGAAGAAGTAAGTACCATCGGGAGCA
>DATGOR010000201.1:0-16179 GCA_035305805.1 Vicingaceae bacterium
GTGGCAGAAAACCTTATCATAATTGAGGATAATTTCTAATGCCGTAAAAACAAGAATTTTCAATTCTCTTTTTTTATACCGATTTCGAGTATTAACTGTGTGTAAGTTATCTTTGCTTTACAAATCTAACAACACTCAGTAAACAAGCATCCTCGAAAAACTAGTTTTTTACAAAAAAACGTTTTTCGGGATTTCTAATTTCCAATCTCTAATCTTCAATTTCTAATCTCCAATTTCTAATCTCCAATTTCTAATTTCTAATCTCATAAACTTTTTCTGCGATGGGCTTCACCCATACGCTAGTAAATTTCGCTCCTTCGGAGCTTTGTAGTTTCTTATCTCCAATATCTAATTTCTAATCTCTAATCTTCAACAGCGTCTTAGCGGGATTTGCGAGAGGTTTAGTATTATTAAGCAAAAAAAGGACAGCTTTGAGGCTGTCCGAGATAGGTAGTTTAAAAAAGCAGGCTATTTTTTAAAGCCTAAAATTCTTTTCCATAAAGGAATGTGGTG
Source organism: Vicingaceae bacterium (assembly GCA_035305805.1). Taxonomy (GTDB): domain Bacteria; phylum Bacteroidota; class Bacteroidia; order Flavobacteriales_E; family Vicingaceae; genus BRH-c54. The sequence goes on from DATGOR010000201.1 coordinate 514, forward strand.
GCTAACATCTTGTCCGTAACCATAGCCATAACCGTAACCATATCCGTAGCCATAACCATATCCGTAACCTTGTTTGGTATCAACACCATTTACCAACATGGTCATATTAGGCAAACGTTTTTCTTTGTATAATAATTCTGCTACTGAAAGCATACGTTTATCTAAATAGTTGGCTCGAGCTACATAAATGGTGCTGTCAACATAAGAGGTAATTAGTAAGGTGTCGGCAACTAAGCCAACAGGAGCAGAGTCAATTATAATGTAGTCGTATTGCGGTTTAAGGGTGGTAAACAGTTCATTTAATCGTTCCGATTGCATAATTAGCTCAGAAGGATTAGGAGGTATTGGCCCGGAAGGGATGATATCAAAACCTTGCGATGAAGGTAGTTTGTACACTAACTCCTCAGCAGTTAACTTAGGGTCTATAAGAAAATTGGTAACACCCTTACGTTCTTCCAAACCTAAGTAAGCTAATATTTTAGGGCTACGTAAGTCCATTCCTACCAATAAAACTTTCTTCCCCGAAAGGGCAATGGAAGCAGCCAAATTTATGGCTACATACGATTTTCCTTCCTTCCCAATGGTGGAAGTAACCAAAATGGTTTTGCATCTGTCTTTTATATTGGTAGTAGTAAATTCTAAATTGGCTCGTAACAAACGGAAAGCTTCGGAAACATTCGACCTTTCGTTGGTAGTAATAACAATTTTTTCAGTATCGTCTTCCGACTCCGGAATATCGCCAATATAAGGCAAATGCAATTCGTCTATGTCTTTTTTGCCATGCAGTTTCGTATCAAACAAATCGATTAAATAAATAACGATAACCGGAATTGCCAAGCCTAATAAAATGGCTAATAAATAAATCAATTTCTTTTTAGGAGCTACAATTTCGTTGTTGCTATAAGCTCTGTCAATAATTTTAGCGTTGGCAACGGTTGCGGCAAGTGCAATATTGGTTTCCTCGCGTTTTTGTAGTAAGTACAAGTACAAAGCTTCTTTAATTTGGTGCTGACGCTGAATGGCTCTGTACTCTCGTTCATATTTAGGAACGGTAGCAATTTTAGCATTTACTCCGCCCAATTGTTTTTCTAATTCTTTTAATTGAATATTAAGCGATTTATTGTAGTTGATTAATCCTTCTTTAATAGATTGTTTTAAGCTCAACAGTTGGGCATTCATGCTTTCTATTACCGGGTTTATTTCGCTGGAATTTTTTAAAATTCTGTTACGTTCCAATAAAATTTTGTTGTAATCGGCAATTTGCGTAGCAAGTGTAGGGTCGGTTAAACCAAGGTTGGCGGGTAAAAGTGATATGTCATTTTCATGTTTTTTAATGTCATCCAACATCATGTTGGCTATACTAATTTGTGTATTGATGTTTAATAAGTTCGCTTCACTTTCAGTACCTGTTTCTAAAAATAGTTTGGCTTCAGATTCAACATCTACCAGTTTGTGGTCGGCTTTAAAATCTTCTTGTTCGCCTTCAACTTCACTCAGTTCTTCCGAAATAAACTTAATACGTTCATTAATAAATTCAGCGGTATTTTCACTTACTTCATTTTTATCGGCAATAGCATCTAGTGAGTGTTGTTTTATGAGGTTATCGATTATAGCTGCGGCTTTTTTAGGTAGCGGATCGAGTAAAGAAATAACAATGGCATTGGCATTTTTGTTTACCGGTTCTATTTGGATGTTTTTTACGTAAGCATCTACTACTAAATTTACAGGCTGAACGATAACTCTAAAATTTTCTTCAACATAAGTGTCTGAAAAATAAGAAGTAGTAGTAAACATTACTATCCCATTTTCTACTTTTATGGGCTTGCCAAAAAAGTAAGTTCCCAACACGTTTTCTTCTTCATCTTTAAGCACAAACTCTTGCTTGTTTTTAGCTTCAATCAGCCAATTTCCTTCAAAAACATGGTTGGAATCGCTAGGAGTATAAGTAATTTTTATAGGCGTATCAAAATAACGTTCGTGTTCTATTGGTCGTCCTTTGGAGTAGTAGCGAACATTCAATTTTAGTTCTTCCACCACTTTGGTCATTAATGAGCGAGATTTTAATATTTCTATTTCGTTATCAATATTGGCTTTACCTTTAAAAATGCCCAAATCTTCAAAAGCACTAAGTTCATCTTCAATAGAACCTCCGTCTTTACTGTCTTTTATTAATATAGTTGCTTTTACTTCATACTGTGGACGTTGAAATTTTAAATATACATAACCTAACAAAACACATGCTAAAACACTCACTACAAACCATTTCCAGTTAAATAAATAACGGATGATAATGTCTTTTACATTAATAGTTGGTTCTTCTTCTACCAAATAGGTGTAATTATTATTATTTTCCATGTTATTTATTAAACTATCGGGTTAAAAGGATTAAAACAGAAACGACCAAGGAAATAGCTGAAACCATTACACTTGCATTGCCCGGATTAATGGCTGATGAGTTTCTTTTGGCTCGGTTAGGTTCTACATACACCACATCATTTTGGTTGAGGTAATATACAGGGGAAGAGAACAATTCTTTGGAAGTTAAATCTACTTCGTATTGCGTTTTTTTTCCGTCCACGTCTCTTATAACTATGATGTTTTGACGCTCACCGGTAATGTTTAAATCTCCTGCAATTCCTAAGGCTTCAGGCAAAGAAATTCGTTCGTTAGGAATGGTAAACGTTCCCGGACTTTTTACATCTCCTAAAACGGTAACTTTAAAATTTAATATGCGAATATTTACTATTGGATTGTTAACATAAGCGGCTAATTTTTCCTGTAATAGATTTTTGGCTTCAGAACGGGTAAGTCCGGCTAATTTTATTTGACCAATTACTGGAAAATCAATGTTCCCATCGGCATCTATCAAATAGCCCGGAGGAGTTGGTGTTCCTTGGGTATAACCACCCATTGCTCGGCTTGACACATCGGTTACAGGCATGTTAAATGGCTTAACAGCTTCGGGGTCTAATCCCATTACAGTAATAGCCAATAAATCGTCCTTTACTAAGGTAGGTGTGTAATTTTTGGCTTCAACATTTTCCAATTCTCCTTGAAAATAAGCCATTTTCTTTCTTGAAGCACATGAGCTTAACAGCAAGATGCTGATAATAATGATTAGGTATTTATTTTTATGTATTAACATATTGTTTTTGGTTACTTTACTCAAGTGTAAAAAAAAATTGACGACAAAAATAGGATTATTTATTTTATAGTATGGAAGAAGCTCCCTAAATCCCATAAAGAGGGACTTTTCCAACGCACAAGCCGATTTTGTTATTTGTTATTTGTTAGTGGTTATTTGTTAATGGTTAATGGTTAATCATAAGTGTGGTCGTTTGAAATTACAACTATTTGCCACAAAGTCACAACGACAGAAAGAAGCACGAAGGAAATCTTTGTGAAACTTCGTGTCTTAGTGTCTTTGTGGCAGAAATAACCTTATCATAGGTGAGGATAATCTCTAATCTCCTAAACTAACGCCTAACCCCTAACTCCTCAACTCTTTCTGCGTTGGGCTTCACCCATACGCTAGTAAATTTCGCTCCTTCGGAGCTTTGTAGTTTTCAATCTCCAATCTCTAATCTCTAATCTCATAAACTTATAATCTCCTAAACTAACTCCCCCCTCTACACCGCATTTTTTTGTTTTCTGAGCATACCAAAAGCAGTTAGAAAAATAATTTTAAGATCGAGGAAAAACGACCAGTTTTCGATGTACCATATATCTAATTCTACTCGTTTTTCTAAGTCTTTAAGTTTTTTGGTTTCTCCACGGTAACCTTTTATTTGTGCTACTCCGGTAATGCCCGGACGTGTGTAATGTCGTACTAAATAGTTGTCTATTACTTCAGAAAATTCTTCGGTGTGCTTAAGCATGTGCGGACGTGGCCCTACTACCGACATTTTTCCAAACAACACATTAAAAAACTGAGGCAGCTCGTCTAAGTTGGTTTTTCGCATAAAACGCCCCACACGGGTTACTCTGCTATCGTTGGCAGTGGCTTGAAGCTCGTCTGATTGATCATTCACCTTCATACTACGGAATTTGTAGCAATAAAATTGGCGGTTGTTTTCGCCCGAACGCAGCTGTTTAAAGAATATGGGGCCGCGAGAGCTACATACCACCATAATGATAAGGATGGGAAACAACCAAGTGAATACCAATACAATTAGCAGTAAGGAGAACACTATATCGAACAGACGTTTAACAATACGGTTAAGCGGATTTTCTAATGGTTCTTTGCGGATGGAAACGATGGGGATACGTCCGTAAAAATCGATAAACACCCTACGGCTTTCGGTAATTTTTTGGAAATTGGGAACAAATTTTATACGGATAAGGTGGCGTTCGCAAAACTTAATAAGCTCTTTTATTTTGTGTTCGTTGTATTTAGATACCGCCATGTAAATTTCGTGAATGTTGTTGTTCAGCACATAATCCGGCACTTCATCTATAGTTCCCAACACCTTTATTGTTTCTGTGGATGTAGCTTTATCATCAAAAAAACCTGCTACTTGGTAGCCATAAGCCAAATCTTTTACCAATTCGTGGGCAATTTCTTTACCGGCTTGGGTGGCTCCAATAATAACAACTTTCCTAAAGTTAAAGCCTTTTCTTCTAAGGTGTTTTAGCAGTTTAATAAAAACAATGCGGAAAATAAAGATGAACACAAACAACAACCCATAAAAATAGCCCATTTTTAATCGAGATACATCATCGTAATCTAAAATAGAAATAAGGGTAAATACCAACAACAAATGTAGCAGCACAAATTGTAAGGATTTGGAAACGATTTTTTCTATGTGTTCTACCCGCAAGAATTTGTACGCTCCAACAATTAGGTAAAGAGCAAACCAAGCAAAATTGATGATAAACCAAACGTTTTGAGCTTCTTGCGTGGAAATACGTTCTAAATCTCCGTTTCGCAATAGAAATGCCAATACATAAGCCGTATTTAACAGCACTAAATCCCATAAAAAAAAGATGGATTTAATGTAACGGGAATAACGGTAGAGTAAGTGTTTTCTTTGTGTTTTCATTATTAAAAGCCCCTCCCAGCCTCCCCAAAGGGGAGGAGTTGCTAACGCACGAAGCCGATTTTGTTAATGGTTATTTGTTAATGGTTAATTGTTAATGGTTAATCCAAAGTGTTGACACTACAGAATTACAAATATTTGCCACAAAGCCACAACGGCAGAAAGAAGCACGAAGATAAATGCTCCCTAAATCCCCCGAAGGAGGACTTTTCCATCGCACTTTGCCGATTTTGTTATTTGTTAGTGGTTATTTGTTAATGGTTAATGGTTAATTGTGGATGTTTGAAGTTATAAATATTTGCCACAAAGCCACAACGGCAGAAAGAAGCACGAAGGAAATCTTTGTGAAACTTCGTGTCTTAGTGTCTTAGTGGTAGAAATAACCTTTTCATAATTGAGGATAATCTATAATTTTTAAACTTATAAACTTTTAAACCTCTAAACTTTTTCTACGATGGGCTGCACCCATACGCTAGTAAATTTCGCTCCTTCGGAGCTTTTTAACCTCAAACTTCAAACTTCAAACTTTTAACCTCCTATACTAACGCCTAATGCCTAACGCCTAATTCCTACCTCCTAAAACTTTTATACTAATAAATTGTTTTGTTAATAAATATATAAATACTGTGTTGGTTATAAAATATCGTTTAAACAAACGTTGGGGTTCCTGAGCTAAACGATACAACCATTCCAGCATCATTTTTTGCATCCATTTGGGTGCTCGTTTTTGCATTCCAATCATTACCGGAAGTGCTCCTCCAATACCCAACATACAGGCGTTAATTTTTCCTTTCATACTCGCCATCCATTTTTCTTGTTTCGGACAACCTAAGGCAACAAAAACAAGGTGTGCTCCACTCTCATTGATACGATTAACAATGGCTTGTTCTTCTACCTTGGTTAAGGCTCTAAAAGGCGGACTATAATAATGTTGATGTTCGAGGGTTGGATAATGGTTTTTTACATATTCTTGTGTTTTATCTAACATTTGTTGAGTACCTCCATAAAAAAATACAGAAAGTCCTATTTTTTCGGCTTCTTGCAACAAATCTGGTAAAAAATCCATGCCTGCCACTCTATCTTGTTTAACACCATAAAGTAAGTGCATTGCTTTTACAAGGGGCATTCCATCCGGAGTAACAAGGTTGGCATTATTCACTACTTTTGCAAATTCTTTATCCCAATGTGCTTCAATAGTCATGTGTACGTTGGCTACACAGATATAGGAAGATTGCTTTTTACGAGCCAATTCGAGTATCCGTTGCAGAAAAGAAGCGTAAGCACCTGTTGAAATGAAAAGTGATATGATTTTGTTATACACGGTTGATATGTTTTAGCAATACTGCCTTTTATGCGTTGCTTAGCAAGGGTTGGTAAATGTTATTAAAATAAGTTAGCTGTTTATCCATTGAGTAGTGCAAAAGGTAAGTGCTAAAAGCATTTTTTTGCAACTTTTCTTTTTCTTGAGGAGGAAGCTCTTGGTAGTGTTGTAAACGCTCTTGCAAGGCGGCTACATTGCCTGCACTAAAATGTAAGCCATTGTGTTGATGGTTGACTATGGCAGACATCGCTCCAATTTTTGATGCTATAACAGGCGTGCCGTTTGAAAATGCTTCTAAAATAGTCATGGGCATGCCTTCATAACAAATAGAAGGAAAAACCAATGCTTGTGCTTGTTGTAGTTGCAGATCCACTTCTTTTTGGTTTAGCGAACCTAAATATTCTATGTTGCTGTGTTGTTTGGCAGCTTTTTCCACTAGGTGTTTTAGTGGCCCTTCTCCGGCAATTTTTAGTGGTATATGGGTATCTTCAACGGCTTTTAATAGGAGTTGAATGCCTTTTTCTTCGGACAAACGACCAATGTAAATAAAATGATTGTTTTTAGGAGTAGTGGAAGATGCAGATGAGGGCATGGTAAAGTTGGGTTTTACGGTAAACTTTTCAGGAGAAACAGAAAAGGTAGAAGTGTTGAAAAGCTCTACAGCAAAAGGTGTAAGGCAAACATATTTATCGATGCTTTTCCAAGTGCCTATTTTTTTGTGAAACCAAACAATAAAAGCCAACCACCATGTTTGCAGACTAGAATTTCTATAAACGCCTTTGCTTATAGCACTCCAAGGAAAATGCTGTTGTAAACTTTTGGTAAACAATTGGTTGTTGTGCAGTAGTATTGCCGAAGGACAAAGCAAACGGTAATTATGCACGGTATGTACCAACGGAAGTTTCATTTTTTTTACTGTACGAATAATAATAGGCCCGCTAGCAAAATGCCAATTGTGCAAATGCACTACATCCGGGCGAAATTCCTTGATGGCTGCTCTTACTTTGCGAGCCGCAGCGAGGTTCCAAATAGCAGCAAGAAACTGAAAAGCTCCTTTAGCACCACTTTTATTTTGAAAACGCAACAAGTTTACTTGGTGGTGTTGTTGTAACAATTCCATTTCTTGTTGAACCACCACATCTTCACCTCCGCGTTGGGTATAATTGGTATGGATAAGGAGGATTTTCAATTATTAGGGAAGAAGATTTAAAATTTTATATTTTATGCGAGAAGTAATGGTAAATGGTTTTACAAATTGTTTGATAAGGCGGGAATCTAGTTGCACTTCATTTGTAAACTTAAAAGTGGTTTGATTGCCTTGGTCTAAATTGGTTTTAAATCGATTAAACTTTTCTGTAGTATTACTGGCATCGGGTGTAAATCCTACGTTATCTATTTTTGAGACAATGGGGTGAACTGAAAATAAATTGTTTTTAAATTGGTGGTAACACCAACGTATAGCCCACGAATCTAATTTGCCAGTCATTTGTTTGTGCAGCATACTTGCCATGTCTGACCCCATTTTATTAAAAGCTTTTTTTTGTTGGGAGCTGTTTTTAAAAGTATCATAATCGCTTACTTCCCAATCTATTTGCTCCCAACGATTACGCCAAGTTGCCCAACCAGTAGAATTAGCACGATTAGTAAAATACACATCAAACTCTTGATGAGTTATTATAGGAATACTAAAACCTGCAATGGAAAATATTTTTGTGTTGTTTTTATAAAAACTCAATGCTTCATTCATGTAATTTAAGAAGTTGGGGCTGCTAACCAAATCATCTTCTAACACAATAACACTTTCGTGTTGCTGTAGAACCAAACTTACCCCATCAATAATAGAATTAGCCAACCCTTTGTTGTTTTTGGCTTCGTTAATTGTTATCGATTTAAAACCGTTGATGCTTTTTAAATACGTTCTTACATTATTAACAGCAACTTGGTCTTTTGATGTTTTGGCAGCATCCGAAAAAATAATGAGGTCGGAATCCTTTGCCAGGTAGTTTTTTTTAAGGGCATCCACCGTTAATTGAAGCGTATCCAAACGTTTGTAAGTAAATAATATGATGGGGGCGAGGGTCATAAAAATATAAACTTAAGCGATATTGTACTCTTTAAGCTTAATTTCTAAAATTTTATTATAAAGCTCAATTTCTGGAGTTAATTTGGATATTAGAAAATCTTTTTCATCATTATTTAAATAAGTAATAACATTTGCTTTTCTAGTATGAATATAATTCAGAGGTAAGTTCAGTTTTTCTTTTAATTCTAAAAAGCCTTCAGTTAAATGTTCTGTTAGAAGAACTGCATTAAGATTCATAATATTATCAAAAGCTTCGTTAGTATTATAGTTTTTAGAAAACATATAGATTTGTTCAAGTACTAATTCTTTTGGTAAGTTGTTTACAAAATCACAAATGTTATTTCCTAAACATTGATACAAATCTTTATAATCATATCGGTTTTCATTTTTTTCGTAGGAAGTTTTAATCATGTTATAATGAGAAAACATCCTATCTATAGGACTTCTTAAACAAGTAAATAAAAACTTATTTTTTGAAATATTTAGCTTATGAGAAGGACGGTGAGCAAAAGCATAAAAATAAGGAGTATATTCAGCGAGTAACTTATTGTTTGTGATATATATATGATTATTGATAATTAGTCTATTATCTAGTTGAATATTTAAATCGTGATAGATTGAATCTTTTACTGTATAAAGTTTTAAAAAAGCTGTATTAATTGATGTCCCACCTGTTTTTCTGATATGATAATGATAAATACCATCATAGCCTATTTCATTTTTAATTGAATTTTTAAAATAAAAAGCTTTAAAGTTTTTACGTAATTCTAGAATAGAATAAAGTTGTTTTGAATACTTCATAAGGTTAATTATTTTTTAATTCAGAAAATAGAATACGAGCAATATCAAAAGTAAAATATAGTGGAGGCAAAGGCGTGTTTAGTTTAGCCCAAGCCCAACGTCTTTTTAAATTAACAGGAGAACGATAAGAGGTAAATAAGTCTTTCCAATAAGATAAATTTCTGCGAGTGTGTATGTTTTTCAAACCAGTGGCATCTACTTCACTATGTACAACAGATTTAGTTGATACTAAAAGTTGAAAACCATTTTTTTTACAACGGTTAGAAAATTCTTCATCCGCAGCATAATGAGGAAAGTTTTTTTCATCAAATAAACCTACTATTTTAAAAGCATTGGTAGGAATTAATGTTCCTCTACCGGGCAACAAATCGGTGGTTAATACCAATTGATTTTTTTGAATTGTATTAAAGTTGGTTTTATTAATGTTTGGACGGTATTTAGCTGTCCATTTGTTCCATATAATACCAGTAAACATCACCCTTTCAGGATTTGATTTATCAACGGAAACACTGCCTATTAGTGAGTTTGGATATTTGTTGGAAACAGTAATTATTGTATCAAGATAGTTGACAGGAACAATCAAATCATTATTCAAGGTTAAAACAAAATCAGCTTTATTATCTAAAGCAAACTGAACCCCTAAATTGGTTGCCGCAGTCCACCACATGCTTTCATCTCCTTTTAGTACTATTACTTCAGGAAAATCTTTTTTTATATTTTCGGAAGTACCATCGGTAGAACCATGATCTACTACCACTATTTTAAAGTTGGTATAGCTTTGCTGTTGCAAACTTTGTAAGCAAGCTTTGGTAAAATGCCAACGGTTAAATACTGGTATAACAATGTGTATCATGTGGTTGAGTCGGAAAATGATTAGTTTGTTTGTGTTGGATAAAATTTTGAAACATTAAGAATGGTAAACCAAGGTAAAGCGGAAAATTGAACCATTGTTCGCCTTGTAAATTTAAAAAAACTACAAGTAATATTAAAAAAGCATATAATTTACCATTTTTTATAGTTGCCCGCCAAAGCAATAAAAAGTAACCTATAATAAAAAAAATACCCATACACGCCCAATAATGAGAAACACTATTACCACTACCTACAACATCACCTGTTTCCCCAACAAAAAGATGCTGATGGTCGGCATATCTAATTTTTTCATCAAATCCGTTTCCAACTAAAGGATGTTTTTTTATGTAATGCCAATCAAATAAAATTACGCCAAACCTAGTGTTTGAAAAATCACCCACTTGAAGTGTTGTGGCTTTGTAAAAATGATCTTCAATTTTATTTTTTAAAAAATCTGTAGTTTCATAGATAAAACTACCAACAATAATTAGAGTGGGAATAGTGATTAATGACACCCCAAAATGTTTTGGTCTTAAAAAAACAAAAACTAAAATAAGAAAGCCCACTAAATAACCAGCTGTACTTTGTGTGCTTATTAATGCCAACAAAATAGAAAGTAGTAAAACCTTATGTTTTCTCCAATATGTTTTTAAATTATTAAGATTTAAAGCAAGGCAAATTGTTATTACCCCTGCAAATGCACCCGGCTCCCAAAACATTCCTCCATTTCTGTGCATGTGTAATTCATAAGATGTATTATAAATTAAATAAGAATTGTGAACTTCACCTAAATCTAAATAAGGTAATGGAGTAGCAAATAAATTAATAATTATAAAGAAGACAAGTGAAGCGATGCTTAAAAAGCCAAGGACTTTAAAGAAATAATAAGGAAAATGTTCTTTTAATCGATAAACAATATAACCTCCTATTAAAAATTTAAACAATAAATTTATATTAGCAACAATAGAAACATAAGGTAGGGTTATAAGTTGTGCAATGGTAATTGAACTAATTCCAATTAAAATGTAATAATAAGTTTTGAGAAATTTTTTTGGGATGGTTAGTTTCTTATTTAAAATAAGAATTGTAAATAAAATTCCTACAATAGCAGAAAACTTACCAAATAAAAAAGAGGATAAAGGGTTACCGCTAAAAAACAACAGTAAGAAAATAAGTAGATACTCTTTTCTAAAAAATAATTTCATTTGTTATTATTATACTACTTTCTTAATAAACTTAGCGGGGTTTCCTGCCCAAATTTCATTGTCTGGGATGGATTTAGTAACTACCGAGCAAGCACCCACTATGGCATTGTTGCCAATGGTAACGCCTTTTAAAATAGTGGAGTGTGCACCAATAAAGGCATTATTGCCAATAATTACAGGGCGAGTAGTGGTGTTGGCAATGTCTTTTGTTCTGTCTGTACGGTCGTTGGGGTTTAAACTATGAAAATCGGTATCGTAAATGACTACATTACCACCAAGATTAACATGGTTGCCTATTTGTATGCTGTTCTGACAAACTATTGCAGTTGAACTCATGCCTACATTGTCGCCAATAATAAGTTTGCCTTTTTTCCCTACAATAATAGAACACCTGTTGAACCTACCAATAGGATTAGCCATTTCTCTGTTGTTCGATTTAAAATTTTTACCAATAATACAAGTTCCGCCTATGCCTACATTTATTTTAGGATAACCGTTATTTTTAAAGCTAGAAAATTGTACGCCATTACCATAAAAAATAAACCAACTAACCATGTAATCTATAGGAGTAAGCAGCTTACGTTTAATGGTTTTTATGCCTTTGAAAAACAGAACGAAGATTTTTTGCATGGGGGATAAGAAAATAATTAAGTTATATTAGTATAGTTAATTTACCAATTATCAAGTTTTATATTTAATAATGACTCAAGATTTAAGGTGTCTTCTTTAAAAAATGTTTTTAATTCAATAAGTTCATCATCAGTCAAATGGTTCTTTTTATTTGACACTAATATTGGGGTTAGTTTCTTTATGATGTGTTCTTTTTTATTTGATGGTAACAAAAAATTAAATAAACTACTAATTCTAGTTTTATTTACAAATCTTCTAATTATAGAATGGTTAACAGATTGGTTATGAATTTTAAAATTTAAAGAAATAGGAGAAACTCCTAAAAACTTAAACAGCTCGTCCATTTCTGTCTGTTGATTTTTTACAAAATCTTCAAAAATAATTACTTTAACCTGTTTAAATGCTTTCAAATATGCATTAACTTGTTTGTAATACAAGCCCAATTGTTTATAATACCAAAATGCGTTAAATTGCTCATTAATTCTACTTTCTTCTAACTTTAATTCTTTTGAAAAACTCCTTGTATGAATTCCTTTTAAATATTCATAATTTGAAATAGCTCTGTCCACAGGGTTTCTTAGTACAATTATTATAGGGATATCTCCTAAGTACTTTTTAATTTTTGGAATAGCTTCCTCATAATGGTAGAGATAGTGTACACTTGCTTCTCCTAATAATTTTTCTTTACGTTGAAATAAAGCAAAATAATCATCTTCATCTAAAACAGAAGATTTTAATATTCCTTCTAATAAAGGGTCTTTTGGGTTAGTTTTTAAAATGGTATCTTTTACAAAAAAACGCAACTCTTTAGCTTCGGGGATAAAAATATCGGGGTGTTGGTTTAAGTAATTAGCCAAAGAAGTAGTACCAGCTTTGGCAGCTCCAACAATTAAAAAATTTGGTTTACGATTGCTCTTATTTACTCCAGATGCCTGTTGCTGTTCCATTGACAATTTTATGGTATTGTGTTTTGCGTAAAACAATATAAATAAGCATGGATACATTGGTAGCCATAATAACTCCTGCTGTTCCTAATGCCATTGTTTTGGCAAAAAAGATGGATAACGGAATGTTTAAAAAAATGGTAAACAAACCAGTATAAAGTTGTATTCTTAATATACTTACTCCATTTAAAAAATAGGTGTAAATACTGTTTAAAGTTTGAAAACAAACAAATAAAAAAAACTGAAAAGCCAGTAAGAAAGGAATGTTAATTTCGCTGCCCACCCATAGTTTTATTAAAAAACCATGCAATAACAATAATATTGCTGCCCCAACCACTAATGCTGCCCATAATTTATGTAATTTGGAAATGGTTTTTCTTATCCAATCTATTTCGCTTTTTTCGTAAGCTTCGGTAATGGCACTCCAAAATGGAGAAAGCACAATGGTAAATAGCATGAGCAACACCCCAAAATATTTGTTGGTAATTTGGTAAGGAGTAACTTCAGCAGGATGAAATAAATGCGAAATAATTAGGTTGTCAGTCATAAATAAAATAGTTGCCCCAATTTGGATGATAAAAAATGAAATTCCTAAATTCATTATCTCTTTTACTTTTGAAAATTCGTAATACCGAATAGAGGGTCTGAAACTTTTGTATTTATTACTAAATAAAATTAGGGTAAACACCACTAACACCAACAAGGGCAAAAAAGAATAAATGGTAGCGAATAACACTAAGTTATTAGCTTCTGCAAAATAAATTGATGCAATTAAAGCAATGGTAATGGATATTTTGCCTATGGTATTAACCAAACTTACCAAAACAGAAAGCTGCTTTGCAAGAAAAATGGAAGTGATGGTTTTGAAAAGTAGGTTGAGGATAAAACTGGTAAGCACTATAAGCATTATGCTCATTAGTTCGCTGTTGGCAATACCATCAACATTTAAAACAAAATTCCAATTAATAAAAGGTACGGTTAAGTAACAAATTGCTGAAACTATAATACAAATAAATGCAATTACTGTATAAGCAGTAGAGGTGTAACTTTTAATAAGGTGGTGATCGTTTCTGGCAATGGCAACGGCTAGTTTATTACGCAAACCATGTGCTAAGCCAACATCGAGTAAATTAAACCAAACTACCATAGAGTTGATAGTAAGCCAAATACCGTAATTGGTTTGGGTTAGGTAAGATAACGCTAAAGGTACTAACACCAAGTCGATAAGTACATCTATTGCTTTTAAGCCCAAAGAACCTAAAATGTTCTTTTTGGCAAGCAGTGTTCTTGGGTCTCCACTTAGTATTTTATCTTTAAAATTTTTCAACTATAGTTGTTTGTGCTTGGTTTTCAGTTAGCAGTGTTCCAATCTCTAATCTCAATTGTTTTTTTGCGGTTATTAATGTTTGCCTTTCTTTTGTCTTGATACAAAAGAAACAAAAAATCAAGACTGCTGATTAATTTATGGTTTTCTAAGCGGTTAAATTTGCCACACAACCCAAGCCCTGCAACTGTTGTGCTTTTAGTTCTTAAGCAAAAGGCACACTTGCCTTCTCTTTGTTGTTTTTTTGTAGTTCAAGGATTGCTTACTGCAAGCCTTCGCTAAATTGTAACCACAAGAAAACGATTAAATTAATCAAAGGTCGGTCTGCGTCATAGTGAGCTTTTTTCTAAATTTCTAATGCCGTAAAAACAAGAATTTTCAATGCTATATTTTTTATACCGATTTCGGGATTTCTAATCTCTAATTTCTAATTTCTAATCTTTAATCTTCAACAGCGTCTTTGTGTGCTTTGCGTAAACTTATGTGTCTTTGCGGTTATTAATGTTTGCCTTTCTTTTGTCTTGATACAAAAGAAACAAAAAATCAAGACTGCTGATTAATTTATGGTTTTCTAAGCGGTTAAATTTGCCACACAACCCAAGCCCTGCAACTGTTGTGCTTTTAGTTGTTAAGCAAAAGGCACACTTGCCTGCTCTTTGTTGTTTTTTTGTAGTTCAAGGATTGCTTACACAATGCCCTCGCTAAATTGTAACCACAAGAAAACGATTAAATTAATCAAAGGTCGGTCTGCGTCATAGTGAGCTTTTTTCTAAATTTCTAATCTCTAATTTCTAATCTCCAATTTCTAATCTCCAATTTCTAATCTCATAAACTTTTAACCTCCTAAACTAACGCCTAACCCCTAACGCCTAAAAAAAACACACCCCTGCCCCTCTCAAGAGGGGAATCCCCCCACATTTCCAATCTCCAATCTCCAATCTCCAATATCTAATTTCTTATCTCTATTGCTCAATCTCAATTTTTTCCACGGCTTCGCCATGGTGGGTTACAGGAACGCACCGGCAAATAAAAAAAATGTTTTGAAATCTTTGTCTGCTATTCAAGAATAGAACGAGCAAACAAAAGACAATTCAAAACAATTGTTAAGCTGTAGCCCTAAGCTTTTGCGGTTGCACAAAAGAAAGGGGAATATTTACATTAAAAGCTGCACCCAAGGCAGCAATGTTTACTATAATTCTGTATTTGCCTTGCACTTGCACTGCATGGGCAGTAAGTCCAACAAAAGGACCTCTAATCACTTCTACTTCTTCGCCTTGCTGTATGTTAATGCCGTTGCACGGAGCCACCTGTTCGGTATCGTTCATTAGTATTTTAAGGTTTTCAATTTCTTCGTTTCGCACTATGGCGGGTTTTCCTAAATAACGCAATACGCTTGCTGTGCCCGGTATGCTAAGGGTGTTAAAAAGTTCGGTAGGGGTGGTTTTTACAAAAACAAAAGAGGGAATA
>DATGOR010000202.1:0-26342 GCA_035305805.1 Vicingaceae bacterium
TCTAAGTTTGTGCGAGTACCTGTTAGTTTCGGCATTAAAAATTCCTTGATGATCTATACTGTCAATTCTCACTTTTCCTGAAGCATGTATAATTTTGTTATCACTCAGCATAATACCAACGTGAATAATTTTACCTTCTTCGTTATCAAAAAAAGCCAAATCGCCACTTTCAGATTCTTCAATAAAACTAAGTGTTTGTCCAATAGTTGCTTGCTGGTAGGCATCTCTAGGTAGTTTAAAACCGATGCTTTTATAAATTATTTGGGTAAAACCCGAACAATCTATACCAAAAGGAGAACGTCCTCCCCAAAGGTAAGGAGCATTTAAAAACAACAATACGTGTTCGGCTATGAGTTCTTTTTTAGGCGTTGTTGGTAAAATTTCATTCCCTTCATACTCAAATTCCATATCAGAAAAATGAATGTTTTTTTCATTAAAATTTGGAAGTGTACTGCCAATAACTATAGGAGTAAGCTGGTTGGTGCTTTTGTTTTTTACGATGCTTAATAAATCTCCTGAAACAATTGGTTCAGCTTCATTTATAGCTTCAAATTCTTCTTCAGAAATTTCAGTAACTTGTTTCTCATCTATCCAGCATTCGTAGTTATCGTAAGCGGTTTTTATTTTTTTCCAACCTTTACGTTTTTCTTCATAAATAGAAAAAACTTCACCAAAGAGGAGATGTGTTACCATTTCACTTTTGTCGGATGGTTCAGCTCTTCCCGGGGCTACACTTAAACTACAAATGCCGTATTTCACTATAATTAACGTTTAAATCGATTATACGTTTTCAATTACTATGGCAGAAGCACCACCACCACCATTACAGATTCCTGCAGCACCAAATTTACCGTTGTTTTGTTTTAAAACATTTATTAAAGTAACCACAATTCTAGATCCTGAATTACCCAGTGGATGACCTAAAGAAACTGCTCCACCGTTTACATCTACTTTTTCCGGATTTAATCCTAATTCTTTTATATTTGCCAAGCCAACTACCGAAAAAGCTTGGTTTAATTCCCAGTAATCGATATCTGCAATAGATAAGTTAGCTTTTTTCAATGCTTTTGGAATAGCCAAAGATGGAGCGGTAGTGAACCATTCTGAATCTTGAGAGGCATCAGCATAAGCAACGATTTTGGCTAAAGGTGTTAACCCTAAACTTTCCATTTTTTCTTTACTCATTAAAATAAGAGCAGAAGCACCATCATTTAATGTGGAAGCATTGGCAGCAGTTACGGTTCCTTCTTTATCGAAAGCGGGACGTAAGCCCGGAATTTTGTCTAACATTACGTTAGTATATTCTTCATCTTTAGTAACTAAAATAGGGTCGCCTTTACGTTGAGGAACTTCTACGGGAACTACTTCATTATCGAATTTTCCTGCATCCCATGCGGCTTTAGAACGATTGTAAGAAGTAATAGCAAAGTTATCTTGTTCTTCTCTTGAAATGTTTTTTTCTTTAGCACACGTTTCTGCACAATTTCCCATGTGTTTATTGGTATAAACATCCCACAAACCATCTCTAATCATTCCATCTACCATGGTTACGTTACCTAACTTTACAGCCGAGCGAGCATCGTAATAATGAGGCACCATGCTCATGTTTTCCATTCCACCTGCAACCACACAGTCGTTATCTCCTGTCATAATAGATTGAGCTGCTAAAGAAATGGCTTTCATTCCGGAAGCACATACCTTATTTACAGTAGTTGCAGGAGTTTTTTTGTCTAATCCTGCAAAAATTGCTGCCTGACGAGCAGGGGCTTGACCAACATTGGCTTGCATCACATTCCCCATAAAAACTTCATCTACATGCGTAGGATCTAAGTTAATTTTTTTGATGGCTCCGCTAATAGCTGCTGCACCTAATTTTGTTGCCGGCACGCTTGATAAACTTCCTAAAAAACTTCCTATTGGTGTTCTTACTGCAGATACGATATACACTTCTTTCATGATTCTATATTTTATTAGTTCGCTAAAAATTATTACCCCACGAAATTAGACTTTTTTCGTTAATTGAAAAGTGAAAAAAAGCATAGTTTTATTTTAAATGGGAGAATAGAATTTTTACAACTTCAGAACCTTTCCATCAACTATGTTCTCTTTTTTCTGAAAAAGATTAGTAACAAAATAAGAGAAACGATGATTCCAAGACTAATAATGGTAACTGTGAAAATGGAATTGCCCTTGCTGATAGTATATGGCGATGGAAAAGTTACCGGTTGATAACTATCATTTTCTATCGCTTGCTTGCTCCAATTGTCGATAATGGAGAAAAGATATTCTGATTGGATGACTACGGTACTAAATTTAAAATCTGTTATTCGCTGCGAATATGTTACCACTAAATTATCTTTAGGGGTAGGAGAGAAGTTCTTTTTTTCTCCCATCAATGTGTTTTTAGCGTTATGATAATTAAAATTAAAACCATTAGACAATCCTTTGATATCGTTTTTAGTTAATCCATCCATTAAATGGATGTGAAAGTTGCCTTTTTCAATGGGGTTTTTCCATACACTGCCACTTTCTAATAAATAGATAAAAGCATTGTATTTTTCAGACTGGTATCCTTTACGAATTACGCCATCATTAGTGTTTACAATAAAATAAACCACCACTTCATTACTTTGTTTAGGAGGAAAGCTTATTTCCCAAATTTTCCAATTGTTACTGATATTAGTAATGTTGCCATAAGCTTCAATTGGTTTTTCCATCACACTTATCCAATCTTTGTTTATTTTAATTTTAAACGCACTTAATTCATCTATTTGCACCTGATTTAATAATATTTCACCACCGGAATAGATGCCGTTAATCGGGTAACCCATTTTAAAATGCAAACTATCACTACTAGTATTGCTAAATTGATAAACTCCTTTTACTACGGCATATCCTTTATATAGCTGAATGTAAATGCTTTCTTCCACCATTTGTACTTTTTTAAAAGTGGAGGAATCTTCGGGATAGAGCATGGTAAAAACCGTTCCTCCTGCATTCCAAACTCCCGGTTGGGCTGCGTTTGCCAAGCAATTATTAGTTGGAATAAAGATGGCAAATAGTTGAACAATTAATAGAATGATATAAGTTGTTTTTTTCATAAAATAAAAAAATGGTATTTGCTCAAAATTAAACTTTAAATCATTGAGAGCTATAAGGCATATTGCGTATTGTTGTCTTTAAATAGGACAAAGGGGCTTCTAAACTTTTTTGGCAAATCGTTCTAATCCTACTATTAAAACAAAACCAACTAATGCAAGTACTATTACACCTATTACTTGAGTATCACCATGATATTGAGAGGGTAACACGTTGGTTTCTATGAATGGTACTATTTCACCTTTGGAGTTTTCTCTGGTAGAGATTACTTCTTTCCAAGGCCAGATTTTATTCAATGACCCCACTAAAAATCCGGTTAATGCAGCTACAGTAATATCGTGGTATTTTTTAAAGAGCCAGTTGAGTAATTTTGAAAAAGAAAGTAAACCAACAACACAACCAACTCCAAAGGTGGCAATGGTGGTTAGTTTAAAATCTTTAATAGCTGCTAAAATTAATTCGTAAGAACCTAAAAGCAATAAGATAAAACTTCCTGAAATTCCGGGTAATATCATGGCACAAATGGCAATGGCTCCAGATATAAAAATAAACCAATAGCTATCCGGATTTTCCATGGGATTAAGAATAGTAATTAAAAATGCTATTACTGTTCCAACAATTAATGAAAGCAAAGTAGAAAGCTTCCATTCGTTTACTTTTTTACCAACTAAAAATACGCTGGAAACAATGAGTCCGAAAAAAAAGCCCCATAATAAAAGAGCATGATGTTCTAATAAAAAGGTAATTAGTTTGGCTAAGCTAACAATACTGATAGCTATCCCTATCAATAAAGCAGAGATAAAGTTTCCGTTAATTCTTTGCCAAAAAGCTACGAGTCCTTCTTTTTTTAATACTTTAAGAGCTTGTAAATTTACGTTACTGATGGTTTCCAACAGTTCCTCGTAAATGCCCGAAATAAATGCAATAGTACCACCGGAAACTCCGGGAACAACATCTGCTGCACCCATAGCAATTCCTTTTAGTGTAATGAAAAAATAATCCTTAATGGTTCGTTGCATGGTGAGCTATTAATTTTCTTCGAGGTATTTTTCTAATCCACCTTTTAAAGAAAAAATATTGTTTAATTGGTGTTTTACCCTCAATGTTCGAACTATGGCAGAGGAGCGTTTCCCCGAGTTGCAAATAAAAATGGTTCTTTTAGCGTTACTTTTATCAAAATTAGACAAAACACTATCGAGCGGAATGTTTTTTCCTCCTAAATTAAAATCACTGTATTCGTAATCTTCTCTAATGTCAATGATTTGAATATCAGCATTGCTGTCTAAAAGTTGTTTGAGTTCTGTTGGACTTACTTCGTGCATAGCATCAATTAATGAAAGGTTGTTTTAATTTCTTCGGTAAGGTGTTCGAAAAAAGTATCTCCTCTTAATCCTAATCGTAAACATTCTAAGGCAATTACCTCATTTGGAGAAATATTTCCCAAATTAACATTGGCTCCAAATTGTTTAATAAACCATACCTGTTGATTTTTTAGAGGAGCTTCCCATAAAATATTCTCTAATTTAACTTTAGCAATAATTTTATTCACTAAAGCTACATGAGCAGTTCCGTTTGGCCTGTAAATACCAACTGTACCACTTTCTCTAGCTTCTGCAATTACTTTCCAAGCTCCTGCATCCAATTCGCCTTTCATCATAGAAATCCATTTTGTAGGGCTGATAAAAATACCTGCCTCTTTTGAGCCTACTTCAGAAAGCACTTTGTAATCTTTAGACAAGGTAGCAATGTACTCGCATTTTTGTTCGTGAGGAATAACGATGGATCCGTCAGACACTTCACAAGTGTCAATTTTAAATTTATCGAGCAGCCTTCTATAGTCATCAAACATTCCTCTTACAATAAAGGCCTCAAACAAAGTTCCTCCTAAATATACATTAAGGTTTCCTTCTTTGTAAATATCAATTTTTCGCTGGAAATCCTTGGTAACATAAGAGGTGCCAAAACCTAATTTCACTAAATCAGTTAAATGAGCATTGGCATCAACAAAATTTTCAGCTTGTCGCCAACTGAGACCTTTGTCCATCATCATGGTTAATCCATTTTTTCTGGGTTTTGCGTCTCTTTCCGGTATGTTTGGTAATTCAAAATTCATGTATTTCTAAAATTTTCTATTATTTCTACAAATATTGGATAATCGAGTAGTTGAGGATAGTAGTTTAACATTTCATTAACGTAATTACTATCTATGCTAAGTAATGCAATTAAGTGTATTTCCGCATCTTTTATACTGTTGTTTTCTATAAGCAATGCAATGTGTCTGAAGTGTAGTTGGTAGTTGTGTGGAAATTTTTCAATAGCTTGTTCGGTAAACTGTAACGCTTCTTCAATTTCTCCTATTTCAAATAAACTATCGATTAAGTCTTCCCAAATTTCTTCGTTTTCAAGGTCTATTTCCATTACTTTTTTATAAGCATCAACAGCTTCGTTGGCTAAACCTAAGTTGGAAAGTATGTCGGCATAGATGAGCCAAAAATCGCTGTTTTCTTTTTCAATTTCTAATGCTTTTTGGATGTAAAAAATAGCAGTATCATAGTTTTTAAGACTCTCGTGAACGGTAGCTAAACCAGCCCAAGAATCAGAGTGAAACTCATCTAATTGGGTTGCTTTTTCGTAGTATTTAATGGCATTCCCGAAATCTAATGTTTCTTCATAACAATCAGCAATGTAGTAATAAAGGTCAGCGTCTGCTTCTTCAAAATTTAGCACTTCTTTGTAAGTGGCTATTGCTTCATCGTAACGTTCTAATGCCATTAAAGAAACACCTTTGTTATAGTAGGCGGAAATAAAATCTTCTTTGATAGTAATGGCAAAGTCATGGGCTTCAACTGATTTTTCGTATAATTCAGCATTGTGATAACAAACACCTAAATTATACCAAGCAACAAAGCTGTAGGGGTTTTCATCCAAAAATTCGTTTAAAAAACGAATGCTTTCCTCATTGGCATCGTTTAGGTTGTAACAAAAAGCAATATCATACAACACCGTTTCGTTTTCAGGGTTTTCTTTTAAAATTTCTTTAAAAATAGCAATGGCTTTATCGAGTTGTAATAAATTTTCGTATTCAAAAGCAATTTGCATTTTTAACGTATTTTTTTCATTGCTGTCGGTGATAAATTTCAACGCTTTATTATAGGCTTCAATAGCTTTGTTGTGTTGTCTTATTTGGTTGTAAATCTGACCTTTAATAACATGGATGTCGGGGTTGAAAGGCTCGATGTGTTCTACAGAAGAAAGTATTTCCAGTGCTTTATTGGGCTTGTGTGTAGAGGCCAAAAACTCTGCCAATTTAATTTTTAAGGTAACGGAATCAGGGTGTTGATTAAGGGAAAAATTAAGGGCTTTTTCGGCTTTTTCGTGGTCGTTGATGTCTAAATAGTAATTGATTAAATCTTCAAATTCTTCTACATCAAAAAAATAATTTTGGTTGTTGGAAAGCATTTTTTCGAAGCGATTGACTGCTGCTGCATAATCTTCTTCTTCGTTATATGAATCAAAATTTTCTTCCATAAAGAGTAAAACGTAAAATTAGTCTTTTACAATAAGGAAACACTATTTTGAGAAACTATTTTTCAAGAAATAGTTAACAAATTTTTGAGTGTTTTTTGCAAGTTGGTTAAATAATGGATGAACTATAAAAATACTTTTGTGGCAGCCAACAAGCTTTTATCAAATTCTTTTTGATTTACCCCTGTTGGGATTTGTTTTTGATGAAAATAAGCTATTAAGTTTTCGGTAGGCATGTTTCCTGTAAGTTGATCGGCTGCCATAGGACAACCTCCAAAGCCTTTAATTGCTCCATCAAACCTGCGACAACCATTATCGTAAGCAGCTATAATTTTTTCTTCCCATGTGTCCGGAGTAGTGTGTAAATGAGCTCCAATTTCAATGTGTTTAAATTCGGGAATAATATGACTGAATAAATAGGCAATGTTTTCTTTATTGGCAACTCCAATAGTATCGGAAAGTGCTATGGTTTTAATGCCTAAATCGCTGAGTTTTTTTGTCCATTTTATAGCAATGTCGCTGTTCCATTCATCTCCGTAAGGATTACCAAAAGCCATGGAAAGGTAAACCACCAAATGTTTGTTTTTTTGCTCACAAATTTCTTGAATGGATGCTACTGTTTTTAACGAATCCTCGATAGAAGAATTGGTGTTTCGTTGTTGAAAAGTTTCTGAAATAGAAAACGGAAAACCTAAGTAACTGATTTCTTCAAAATGAGCGGCATCGCTTGCTCCTCGTTGATTGGCAATGATGGCTAATAATTTACTTTTGGTGGATGATAAGTCTAGTTTTTCCAATACTTGTGCGGTATCTCTCATTTGAGGGATGGCTTTTGGGGAAACAAAACTGCCGAAATCAATGGTGTCAAACCCTACTTTTAGTAATTGGTTGAGGTAGTTTATTTTTGTGTTGGTAGGAATAAACTCGTGTATGCCTTGCATGGCATCTCTAGGACATTCAATTATTTTTATCATATTAACTCAAATATTTTCTTACGTTTGTTTTTAGTGTGTTTTTTACTTCCTCCCAAGTAGTGTTATTTAAACTCACCGGGTCAGGACTTTCTTCTGCATCATCAAAATAAACCAAAGCATTTGGTATTGAAATTAAATAGTGTTGATTGGGATATTTTTTTTGATAAGCATCAATTATTTCTTCCATATCAAAATGTTTCAGAAGTTCTACTAAGTCAAAGAAATCTTTTTTTACTCCTCTTCCTAAAACGGCATTAATTTTCATTGCAGCAATATCTAATTCACTATAAAATTTAATATTATCGATTATCTCAATGGGTTTTAATAATGAATGCGGATAGTGTATAATATCAACTTTAACGTTTTGAATATAGCTAAAAAGTCCAAATTTAGCCGATTGTTTCTCATAAATAAAATCGCTTTTAAATTCTTGTGTTAAAGCGTTGATAATTTTATCGATTGCTAATGCTTCAACAGAAAACAAATCAATATCAATGGATTTACGATGCCCGTATTTAAGAGACAATGCAGTACCACCAACAAGAGAACAGGTTGATAGTTCATTTAGTTGCATTAACCTTTTTAATAAGGAAAGCGTTGTGGGTTCGACTGTTGAGTAGTATAACATCTAAATTTTTCGATAGGTTCGTCAATAATTGCTGCTGCAAGATGTAATCTGGTTGCTAGAAAATGCTTTGTAGCTAACAATGCGGATTTAATTTTTTCGGGATTATAAAATCTTCTACATTGCCTTATATCTTCAACATCTCCTCTTTCAAAAATTCTAACAATAATAAATTTATCATGTTTTTTTAAATCAATCTGATTTAAATCGACATCCCAAAATAAACGATGATTAAATGGAAAGTTCATGTAAATTTATTATTTAAAGCGAATTTACAATTTTTTTATTAATAGCTTTTACCAAACCGGGGCCTTCATATATAAAACCGGTATAAACTTGAACTAAATCAGCACCGGCAGCTATTTTCTCCATAGCATCTTCAGCAGAGTGTATGCCGCCCACCCCAATAATTGGAAATGCTTTGCCTGATTTTTCTGCCAAGTATTTTATAACTTCAGTAGAGCGTTGTTTTAAAGGTTTCCCACTTAGTCCACCATTACCAATAGCGGCTATTTGTTTTGGTGAAGTTTGTAGATTTTCCCTTGCAGTGGTAGTATTAGTAGCTATTATTCCATCAATTTTGGTTTGTTTTACAATGTCTATTACTTCATCCAATTGACTGTTGTTGAGGTCGGGAGCTATTTTTAGTAAAATTGGTTTGGGATGTTTTTTTTCAGCATTTATGGTTTTTAAATTGCCTAATAATTCTAGTAAAAAAGGGGTGTCTTGTAGTTTGGTTAAGTCTTTAATATTGGGACAGCTAACATTTACTACAAAATAATCTACCACATCGTGTAAGGTGTTGAAGTTAAACAGGTAATCTTGCATGGCTTCTTCGTTGGGGGTTTGGGTATTTTTGCCGATGTTTCCACCAATAATGATGTTGGTTTTTCTGTTTTTTAGACGTTTTACAGCATCTTCCGCTCCTAAATTATTAAATCCCATGCGGTTGATTAATCCTTCATCTTCGGTAATGCGAAACAAACGAGGTTTGGGGTTGCCTATTTGTGGTTTTGGCGTTAGTGTTCCTATCTCAATAAATCCAAATCCAAAATTAGCCAACTCGTTGAACCATCGGGCATCTTTATCGAATCCGGCAGCTAAACCTACCGGGTTTTTAAAGGTTAATCCGAATAGTTTTCGTTCCAAACGCTTATCATTGGTAGTGTAACAAGCAGCCAAAAGAGCACTTATTCCCGGAATTTTAGCTAAAAAAGTGAGCCATCCCGTAACAAAGTAGTGAGCTTTTTCGGGCGACATTAAAAATAAAAAAGGTTTTATGAAAATTTTATACATAAAGCATTTTAAGTGCCTACAAAATTACGAAAAGAGTTGAGAAGAAATACGGATTTTTTGTTAGGGATTTTTTGTTCGTAAAAAATCTAACGTTACAAATCCTTGCCTTTTTCTTTTAACAAAGGAACAAACCTAAAAGCTCCTAAATCGGTGGTTTCAAATTGGTTTTCGGCAACTTTAACAATTTTTTTCATTACCTGATGGTCTTCATGATCCACGGGAATAACCATAATTCCCCCAACGGCCAATTGTTCTAACAATGCTTCGGGAATGTAGGGAGCTCCGGCTGTTACAATAATTTTATTAAAAGGAGCAAAAGCAGGTAATCCGGCATAACCATCTCCGTAAAAAAGCTTGGCAGAATAGCCTAATTTTGGCAACAATTCTTTTGTTCTGTCAAAAAGGGCTTTTTGACGTTCAATACTAAAAACTTTTGCTTCTAATTCTAACAGCACAGCTGTTTGATATCCTGAGCCTGTTCCAATTTCTAAAACTTTGTCTCTCGGTTGAATTTCTAAAGTTTGTGTTTGAAATGCTACTGTATAAGGTTGAGAAATGGTTTGTCCTGATCCAATTGGAAAAGCCTTGTCATCGTAAGCTAAATGCAAAAAGGCCGATTCAGTAAAAAATAAATGACGTGGAACAGTGGCCATAGCTTCCAATACTTTAGGGTCGGTTATTCCTTTTTCGGCAATAATTTTAACTAATTTATTGCGTAGTCCTTTGTGTCTATAATCTTCCATTTCTCTCTTTGTTAACGGTTGCAAAATACGTCTTCTTTATAAAATTAATACGAGAAAAAAACAGGATATTATTAAAATTTGACTGTTGATAAGAATTGAAATCAATGGAAAAAGTGGAAAAGCAATGCACTATTTTTGTTTTAAAATTTGCACTAAATGTTAAAGATAGGTCTGATAGGTTCTAAATATTTAATTGATAAACACGCTGAATTAATTAAAGGGTGTGATGATTTTCAATTGGTAGGAACAATAGATAGCCATTTATTGAGTCAAACTACTGCTTTAGAAAAAAGTTTATACGAACTGGAAGAATTGCTGGAGCAAACACATTTAGTGTATTTGTTTGGACTTCCTGAAGAGTGGAGAATGCATTTAATCACTAAAGTTATTAAATCTTCCAACCATGTATTGATTGATAAATCGAACATTACCAACACTACAGAAGCCAAACAGTTATTAGAATTATCTGAAGAGGCAGGCGTCATTAGCCAAGTTTGTAATTTACTTACACATTCGCCACTTTTTATAGCCGCCCAATCGCATATTACTTGCCCCACTTGGATAGAATCTGTTACCAACATTAATTATAAAAATAAATCAGCTCATTTGCTGGAGGATTTTCTTTATGATGAGCTAAGCATGGTGGTTCATACGGTAAATGCCAACCTCAGAAAAGTGAACACTTCGGTAGTAGATGTTTTTAATGCAACTCCCGAAATTGTACACTTATTATTAGAGTTTGATAATGGATGCAATGCTTCTATAACGGTAAATTCGGTGGCGGATGACGACAAAAAAGTTATATCGTTTTATTCCAACAACAAAACTATTTCCATAGATTTTTTGGAAAACACAGTAAAAGTGCTTCATGGAAAAGCTAAAGAAGTGCAAGAAGAATTTATTTTACCGGATGTTGGTAGCCAAGCAGAAGTAGAACTCAGAAGTTTAGCTCAATCTGTATTAGCCCAAAAAAGTACGCCCACTGATTTCCATACCATGAGTAAAATTCATGATATTTTACAAAAAGTAACGGAAAAGCTTAAAATTAACTTCTCTTTAATGCAAGAATGATATTTTTGCACAATAATTAATACTGCGTTAACGTTAGGGAAATAATTTTTTGGGTCTTGGGATTTAATCATCAACATATATTTTTACAAAAATGGTATATCATCACTATTGGAGTGATACTCTTATTTTCATCATGCTCCAAAGAAAGTTTTGAAGCCGAAATCCCTGCCTACATTACCATTAATAGTTTTGAAGTAACCAGCAATTATTCCTTGTACGGTTCAGCATCGTCCAATATTTCTGATGTTTGGATATATCTAAACGATGATTTAATAGGAGCTTATGAACTTCCGGCACGAATTCCTGTTATAAAAAAAGGTACTTACAATGTGAAAGTTTTTGCAGGAATAAAAGCCAATGGCGTTAGCGGAATGCGAGAGAGGTATTTGTTTTATACTGCTCATGAAGAACAAATTACCTTTACAGAAGGAAAAGAAATAACCATTGCTCCTAAAATTACTTATAACTCATCTACGCAGTTTGCTTGGACAGAAGATTTTGAGTCGGCTTCTTTGTCTTTTACTTACTCTAACGGTAGCGATACTACGATAAACAAAACTACCACAGAGGTTTTTGAAGGCAATGCTTCCGGAAGGGTTTATTTACAGTCGCACATGGATTTTTTTGAAGCTAAATCACCTGCATTTTCCAATGTTTCTTCCAATGGAAGTCCGGTTTTTCTGGAGATGAATTTTAAAACCAATGAACCAATTTTAGTAGGTTTAAAAACCGATGATGATGAAATTGCCATTGTAGAATTACAAACTACTGCTACTTGGAGAAAAATATACATAGACCTTACAGATGCCATATCACAAAAACCGGCTAATACTAATTTTTACTTATTTTTTGGTATGTTGGAAACAACTGCCGAACCGTTTCAATCTGCCAACCCGGAATTTTACATAGACAACTTAAAAGTACTACATTATTAGATGAACAAAAAGTTACAGGTTTTAAGGTATGTGTTGTTGGATCTGATGAGTGCAGTTCTTACTTGGGTGCTGTTCTTTATTTTTAGAAAAGAATACATAGAGCCCAAAAAATATGGTTTTGATGTTCCTTTAGTATTTGATGATAATTTTTACTACGGATTGGTCATCATTCCACTCGGATGGCTGGTTTTTTATTATTTGGTAGGAACTTATAACGATGTTTACAGAAAATCCCGATTAAAAGAATTTGGACAAACATTTTTGGTTTCTATTATAGGAACCTTGGTCATTTTCTTTGTCCTTTTGCTCGATGATGAAATTATTTCCTATAAAGAATATTACAAGCTATATTTTACCCTGTTTACACTTCACTTTTTATTGACGGCAATCGCACGTTTTTCCTTATCTACTTACACCGGCAATCGTATTAAAAATAGAAAAATTGGATTTAACACCTTAATAATAGGTTCCGGAAATGTAGCGGCAGAGCTTTTACAAGAAATGAATGCTCAAAAACATTCCAATGGAAATAAAATAATTGGTTTTACGCATATATCTAAAGATACTACTAATGAGATGCACCAACATTTGCCGCATTTAGGTAATTGTGTGGACATTAAAAATGTGATTGAAGAAAACGCCATTGAAGAGGTTATCATTGCTCCTGAAAAACACGAACACGAAAAGCTAACCGCTATTATTAACGAGTTGGAAGCTACTTCGGTAATTATTAAAATTATACCGGATATGTATGCTATTTTATCGGGTTCGGTAAAAATGAGTGCCATTTTTGGAACACCGCTAATTGTAATTGAAAGCGAAATTATGCCGCCTTGGCAACGCTCTGTAAAAAGAATGATAGATGTGGTAGTTTCTTTGTTGGTGTTAGTTGTTTTCTCTCCTGTTTTTATTATTACAGCCATTATTGTAATGACTACTTCCAAAGGAGGAGCATTTTTTGCCCAAGAGCGAGTGGGAATACACGGCAAACCGTTTACCATTTATAAGTTCCGCTCGATGGTGCAAGATGCCGAAAAAGACGGCCCCGCACTTTCTAGTCAGCACGATGCACGAATAACCAAGTTTGGTAAATTTATGCGAAAAGTGAGGTTAGATGAAATTCCACAATTTTTTAATGTTTTAATAGGAGACATGAGTTTAGTTGGACCTCGCCCGGAAAGACAGTTCTTTATCGACCAAATTGTAGAACAAGCTCCACATTTTAATCATTTACTTAAAGTTCGTCCGGGAATTACTTCTTGGGGACAAGTTAAATACGGCTACGCAGAAAACGTAAAACAAATGATAGAGCGTTTAAAGTTCGATATACTTTATATTGAAAACATGTCGTTGTTGGTAGATTTTAAAATTTTAATTTACACGGTTTTAATAGTGCTTAAAGGAAGTGGGAAATAAATTCATCAGTAGTATTATTTTGGTTTTTGTTGTTAGTTCTTGTGGTAAAAAGGAAGTAGCCGCAGTAGATTTGGTGCAACAAAATCCGGTGGTTATCTCATTAAATTTAGATAAAGGCGAGAGAATTACCTTCCATTCTGTATTAAAAATGGAGTATAAAGAACAGCCCGATGTGGTGTATGCTTTTGAATTTTACCAACAAGAACAATTGCTTTTTAGTGGGGGAGTAGATCCGCTGAATGTAGCAGAAAAACAACCGGAAAATGGTATGTTTAAAGGCAAATTAGAAGGAGAGTTTACCGCACAATACAACGATAAGTATTCCGTGGCAATTCGATTGTTAAAAAACAACTCCGCAGGTTTAAAACTTCACGAAGCAATCATAAAAGTGATGAAAGATTAACTCCCTAATCAAAAGCCCATCCATAACCCCTTGCTGCCGCGAGTTTAACGCAGTGTAACTCGTGGTATTGTTTTTCATGGTTTTATATTTTATTCACATACTCTCTTTTATTTTGTTGTTGTAAGTCCGAGTTACGCTTCGCTAAACTCGAACTAGCTCCTTACTTTTATATTTCTCTACTAGCGGCAGCGGTGGGGGTTATGTGCTGCTTTTCTATTTTCTTCTATTTTTTCTTTTATTTCATTTACAAAAGTTCTTTCAAACTTCCATATTTGTTTCTTATTTTCCAAATACCAAAAATCACGATTTATAAGACGATAATCATTTCGATTATTTAAATTGCTTAAACTTACAAACGCAAATGTTGTAATTGTTGTGTCAAAATCAGGACGAGTCCACGTATGAACTATTTCTTTCGAATCAGCATAGTAAAAGTCAATAAATAGCCAATAATCAGACTTTGTATTTGATTTAGTCATTGGAGGAAAAGGAATCGAATCAGTCAAATATGCCATTGCATTTTCTTTTAATTCTGGAGATTCTAAATCGTATTCAACTTTACGAGGAAAAAAATATTCATTTTGATTAGGTGGTTGCAAATTGGGCTTTTCTTTTTTCAAATCAACAATTGCTTTGATTACTTCGGATTCAGTTGCTTTTATATCCCAA
This sequence comes from Vicingaceae bacterium, assembly GCA_035305805.1. Lineage (GTDB taxonomy): Bacteria > Bacteroidota > Bacteroidia > Flavobacteriales_E > Vicingaceae > BRH-c54. Next base: position 14,757 of record DATGOR010000202.1, read on the forward strand.
TATTCAACAAATGGATAGCTCCCTGCAAATCCACCAACCTTTCTTCTGAAAAACTCTTCACACCCCCAGAAAAACAAGAATCCAATAAGAGCAATAAATATGTATTTTCTTCTTTTAATTATCATTGAAGTTTGTTTTGGTTAAGTTGCACATAACGTTTTGCCGCTTGCCGCAGTGGGGGATTTCGGAGCACTTCACTGTCAACCAAGCACAAACTTTGAAAGAAGCACTGCACTTGATTTAACCACGCCACCCGCCATTGAGCCAAACGCCTGTTAGTGGCTGTGCTTTATTTGATTTGTTTAAGTTCATTATAATAATCTTTCAGGTCACTGTCATTAAGTGCGGAAATAAAGTTAATGTCTGTATATGCTTTTACCATAGTATTGAATTTGTTTTTCATCCAATTGTATTTCACTTTTATGTCTGGTGATTTTTTACCTGCTTTAATTCCTGCCTCAATGATTTCTTTTAATTTGTCAATATATGTCGGCATATCGTATTCCGGGTCATCAAGTTCTGTTTGTGCTTTGGAAAAGTAGTCAATGTAAAACATATCGTCAGTGTCTTTATTGAGTATTTTTAAAATTGCCTTTTTTTCGTCAATTTCTCCGTAATGAAATGCGTGATGTTTTTTTCCAATGTCAATAATAGTCCTGTCTAATATAATTCTCGGATACAAAGCTGCTTTACTTTCTGTTTCGTACGCCTCAACTAACGCTGGTCCAAAAATTATTTTGTCTGTATGAATGAGTTTTCCATATGAAATACCCCCTCTACAAATAATTCCTCTTAAAGCTAAATTGATTACTAATGTTTGAATATCACTTAATGTGTAGAATACTTCACTTTCTTCATTTTCCTTAAAAGATATAACAACGCTGTCAGAAAACTGTGTAACTTGCTTTGACTTTGCTTGATGTCCGTTGTCAATGTCTAAAAGCTCTCTAATTTGCAAAATAGTGTCGTGAAGAAATTTTATTTTTTCTTCGTTGTCATTTCCTTGACTGTCTTCGGTAGCCTTTATTATTTGTTTGAAACCAAGTATATCAAGAAATACTGTTATTCTTTTCTCATATTTCATACCGCTTCTTTTGTTTTTATATTGTCTATTTATTATTATCAGCAATTTCCATTGCATTGTCTTTAATTATCATTTTAGTTTTCTCACTATTTCGCTTAACAATAAGTCTAATTCTTGTGTAAAGTCAACTTGTGTTTTGGTCGGCAAAACTTCCTTTGTTCTAACTTGTGAATGAATATTGTTGTCTGCGATGTTGCGTAGTGAATTGTCAAGATTTAGCATTGATTTTTTAAAACTTTTTGTCCCGTCAGCGTAGTTATTTGCTAATTGAGAAAAATTTTTGAAACCAAATATCGGTGGAATATGGTCAATAATTGTCCTAACAAGTAGTGATGAACTGAAATTATTCTTTGTCACAGAATTGTTATTTAGTTCTTCACATAGACGAACAAGTTTTGATAAATCAAACTGTTTTGTCTTGATGGCTTTTAATTCCTCAATTCTTATAACGTCAACGAAATAAATGTTTTGGTTTCTAAATTTTTCGTTCTCTGAAACCAAGTAGGGGTTTTTATGCAAGTTGTCTGTTTCGTCAAGACAATAAGAAATAAAAACAATATCATCCCTTTTTGTTGAAGTCCAATTGAAATTGTTTTTTCTTGCATAAAGTTCAATTTCGTCATCAAGCAAAAGAGTAGATGAAATCTGAATTGAATATATACTTTTAAATGGAATTAGCTTGCCGTTTAAACGTATTGGAAGTTTCTTTTCATAAGGCGTCAAAAACTCTTGTTGAAGTGTTTCTGGACTCAACAAAATTTTATGTTCCGTTATTTTGCTTTTTGATTTAAAAAAATGCTCAATAACAATGTTGTATCGTTTGTATGTTTTAGCGTCTCGCCTTAAAATATCAGGGTGTAAACCAAAATTGAGCAAACAGTTGTTTAGAAAAATCAGGAAATTTCGTTTATAGTGCAATTCCCGTTTGTTTTTTTCATTTAAGGTTTCAAATGTATTTGCAAAACCTGCTAATAGTGCAAGCCAAAACGAATCGTCATAGTCAATTTGTCTTTTAGGTTTAGGTGTTGGGATTTCTTTATTAAACAACTGAAGTATATCCGAACTAAAATATTTCTTTAAAACTTCTTCGGTTTCAACTTCTAATGATATTTTTTCTTTGTCTGTGTAAAAAGCTGTTTTAGGTTCTGTCTTTTGATACTTTACACAAATTGGATATAACTTGTTTAATGCTTCGTTTCTATTTTTTACGTTTGTCAAGTGTGTCTTGTAGAAAATTTTGTATTCAGAAATTTTTTTCTCAAGTTGTTGTTGAGCTAAAACACCTATCGTTATTTTACTTAAATCAATATTGCTCATTTCTACTTTTGTTTGCTTACTTGGTTGTCCGTAGCATTGCCACTAACGGTCACGTATATGAAATGTTTGGCAATTCGAAGCACTTTCCTGTCAAGTTACAAGTGCCTTTGATACGAGCTGAAATGCCCCATAACCCACTGACTGCCAAATGTTTTATATACGATGTTGTGTGCATGTGCTTTATTCGGGTGCTCCCATTAAATATCCAGTAGTTAATCCTTTATCTTTTAACCATTCTTTAACTACACTTTTATTATCCGCTAAAATCCTATCAATTTCAGAGTTCTGAGGACTTGTCCACATACTCCAACTAAATAGTCTGCGAAGAACCATGCTAATAGTTTTAAAATCTTCTTCTGATAAGATTCTGTGCATAAGCTTGATTTTCTCATCAGAATCATACAGTTTTAGTGAAGCACATACTGCGTCAAACAAAATTTCTGCCCACGACATGATGGATTTCGAGCGGAACATTCTTGATAATTTAAGCTGTTCAGGGTCTGAATTTGACTTTGAACTATCCCAATTATAAAGTCCTTCGTCATATATAATATTGAAAAGTTTGATGTTATTTGAAAACTCTTTTTCTCTTAAATAATTCTCCGTTGTCATGTCTGTTTCAACAGGTTCTCGATACAAAAAATTACTAAATATTGATTTTTCAAGCATATCCATAGTTATTGGTGTATCTGCTGAACTTCTGTTGCTTTTTGAAACTAACTTAGATACTTTATTCTCGTTATCATCTAATATTGAATTGTACAGAAAACTTCTAAATCTCTTATTTATTTCAGCTTTTGTTAATCTTTCTTTTTCCTTTAAGTAATCCAAAAATCCTGCTTCTGTCTTTTTTCCATTATCTTCAATATTCTTATATTCTTCAAATTCTCGTCCAAATTGCGCACCTAATTTTGCAACCATTATACTGGAAAAAAATCTTGTCTGTGCAAATTTATCATGTGCAGAAATATTGGTCTTATTTAATAACTGCGGTTCGGGATTAATGTAAACCTTACATTCAAAAATTCTTCTACCACCCCATAAAAGACCAGCTATTTTATGTTGTCCATCAAATACTAAAACTCGGTTTTTGTGAATTCGACAAATTGAAGGTTGTAGTACAGGATGTCTTTGAAAGTGACGAAATAAATTAAATACTTTTGTTTTTATAAGATACCGTGGTTGTAAGCCTATTTCATTATCAGCATCATCATCACTATCTAATACTTCAATCGGGAGAGTTGCATAGAAATATTGCCATTTTGTTGTTGGGCATGTATATAAAGCATATTTATGTTGCTTATTTAAAATTTCTAATTCAATTTCTTCGTCTTCATTTTTAATGATAGATATTGTATCCCCGAAAATCTTTAATTCACCTTTGCTCTTTAGATATTCTAACTCATCTTTTAAGGTCAATGTATCTTTAGATTCAAAAAATTCTTCAATTTTTAGTTTGATTTTAAAATCATAAAGTGGCAATTGTCCTTTTTGCTTATTATGTTTACCACACATAGGAGCAATATTATCAACCTCAGATGCTCCACCAGATGAAAATGCTTTAATATGGTCAAATTGAACTGTTTCTTCGTTATCAATTGGATGTCCAGTTGCATAACAGATTCTTCCAAATTTTTCTATTATTCTTTTCTTTTCGTCTTCCGATATTTGTCTTTTAAGTAAAATTGCCATATCAGTTAGTTATTTTGTTTATATGTATCTCTGTCTTTTAGCATTGCACACAACTTATATATATGTATGACTCAGTCATACATGTCTAACCAAATAGAGGGAGATATGTATGATAAAACTCAAAAAAGCATCATACTTATTTTCTCCAAAAATATAAAAAATAGTTTATAAATAAAATAGTTTCTATTATATCAACTCACCCCTAGTTATCTAGCGATAACTTTTCCCCTCTCTTTCAAGAGAGGGGTGCAGGGGAGTATTTGTGCAAATAAGTGTAATTGCCTTTAAATTTGTGTTTACGTGTTAGTGGTATGTCGGTTGAAAGAGCTACTTTGTCTTTTTACGCGTAAACAAGTTTTAGTAAAATATTACTCAGAATAACAAACTAATCTTATAACCTCATAAACTAACACCTAATGCCTAACACCTAACACCTAACGCCTCACGCCTAACGCCTCACGCCTCACTACATCAACCCTCTGCCGGTTTTTTTTATTTCACCTTGTTGGTTAAGGTCGGCAATTAGTTTATCGAGTATTCCGTTTACAAATATTTTACTTTTAGGAGTACTAAAGCTTTTGGAGAGGTCAATGTATTCGTTGAGGGTAACTTTTACCGGAATAGATTTAAACGCTTTTAGTTCGCTCAATGCCATTTTCATTAAAAGAATGTCAACGGTTGCAATTCGTTCCACCTCCCAATTCTTGGTTTTATTAGCAATTAATTGGGCAAACGCTTCATTATTGTCAATGGTGGTTCTAAAAAGTGTTTTTACAAACTCGGTATCGTCTTCTTCGTCATTGTAGGTGTTTAGAATCACATTACTATTAGTACCTTTGGCTTCAAGTTTTTTTATGGTTTTAATTACCATGCTTAATACAAAATCAATCTCATCGTAGCCCCAATAAATGCTTTTTTCACTCATTTCGGAGATAAAGAAATCGTTTTCTGCCATGATTTTTTTATATAAATCAACAGCAAATTTTTTATCCATTTCAAAAGAGGAGGTTTTCGTGGACATGTATTCCAAATAAACCGGATGTTTTCTGATAAAGTTAAACAGTTTTCCTAACAATTCTTGGTCGTTATTCCAGTAAAGTTTTTTAGCATTAACAAGCGATTGAAGCGAGGAATTATTTGCCAGTGATTGAAAAGCAGCGTTTTCAACAAACTTCATATTGGGATGTAAGTCGTCTTCTGTTGGAAGCCTTTTTTGTTTGGCTTCTTCCATTTTTAGTTGTGCTAAATGACTCAAATCACTGTGAATAGTCAGTAACAACAAGTATAAATCGTACATTCTTTCTATACTAAGGAAGAGTTCTTTTTCTGTTTTCTGACGGTTTTCACTTCCCGAATGGAAATAAGCGTATAATGCCTGAAAAGTTTTAATTCTTAAATACCTTCTGCTAATCATTTATCAAGTTTGTAGTCAGGTTTACAAAAAATACCTCTTCCACGTTTGGAAGAGGCATGTATTAAAAGTTTTTTATTAAAAGGAAAGTTTAATTTTTCCTATAGCTTCAATTCTTTCTTCAGCCATTCTGTTAGCAATGGCATAAGTTGGAATATTGTCGTTTTGCGAGCGTTGAATAATAGAAGCTGTAGTATTGTATATTTCTTCAGCTTTTGCCATTGCCCATTCTGCAGAAAGTCCTTTAACTTCGGCATAAACATTAATGACACCACCGGCATTTAACATAAAATCGGGAGTATAAATAATGCCTTTTTGCATCACGGCTTCTCCATGAATTTTTTCATTTTTTAATTGATTGTTGGCTGCTCCGGCAATAATGCTGCATTTTAATCGAGAAAGCGTTTCGTCATTAATAGTAGCACCCAAAGCACATGGAGCGTAGATGTCCATGTCTAAATCGTAAATATCGTTTAAGCCTACTACTTTTGCACCAAATTTATCGGCAACATTTTTTAATGTAGCTTCGTGAATATCGGAAATATAAACTTCCGCTCCTTCTTTGGTTAAATGCTCCACCAAGTATTGACCAACGTGTCCAACTCCTTGAACAGCTACTTTTTTACCGGAAAGGCTATCGCTACCATATTGAGCTTTTGCAGCAGCTTTCATTCCTACATATACCCCATAAGCGGTAACAGGAGAAGGGTCTCCACTTTTTCCGGGCAATCCGGCAACATGGTTGGTTTCCATATTTACCCAAGTCATGTCTTGAGGAGAAATACCAACATCTTCGGCAGTAATGTATTTACCACCCAGCGAGTTTACAAACTTTCCGAATCTTCTAAAAAAAGCTTCGTTTTTTTGCGTTCGAGAATCACCTATAATTACAGCTTTTCCACCGCCTAAATTTAAACCGGCTAAGCTATTTTTGTAGGTCATACCTCTTGATAGTCTTAAAACGTCATTGATAGCTTCAGCTTCATTGTTATACATCCACATTCTGGTTCCTCCTAAAGCAGGTCCTAAAGTGGTGTTGTGAATACCAATAATGGCTTTTAAACCTGTTGCATTATCTTGGCAAAACACTAACTGCTCGTGGTCGGTAGTAGTCATTTGACTGATAACAGGGTTTTCTGCAAGAGATGGCTCTTTTACTGTAGTCATGATGATTTGTTTTTTTATTTCTTAATGTATTTTAATTCCGTTCTGTGTGTAAATTTTAATCCCTAATTTTGTACGTCCGAAAAAGAGATTAAACTTAAGCGTCAAAATTAGTGTTTTCTTGTTAATAGAGCTTTTTTTATCTCAAATTATACGGACATATTATTTTTTTAGATGAAGTCATTAAAATACCTCAATAAATACCTGTATAAATATAAATTCCGCTTACTTTTTGGATTTATTTTTATCATTTTATCCAACTTATTTGCTGTTTATCCTGCACAACTTATTAGAGAAGCATTAGATTTAGTGGAAGCTAAACTTAACAACACCACCATAATTGATAGTTCATTTTTATCTGAATTTATTGAAGGAATGTCATTGACTAAAATAGTATTGCTTTACGGAGCTATTGTTTTTTTGGCAGCAATTATTCGAGGAGCATTTACTTTTTTCATGCGTCAAACCATTATTATTATGTCTCGTTTGGCAGAATACGATTTAAAAAACGAAGTATATAATCATTACCAGGATTTGGATACATCTTTTTACAAAGCTAATAATACGGGCGATATCATGAATCGTATTAGTGAAGATGTAACCAAAGTAAGAATGTACTTGGGACCCGGCATCATGTATAGCCTAAATTTAATAGTGCTTTTTATTATTGTCGTGCCTATTATGTTTTCCATTAACGTAAAACTTACTTTGTATTCGTTAATACCCTTACCAATTTTGTCTATTATTATCTATTATGTTAGTAATGTTATCAATAAACAGAGTACAAAAGTTCAGGCAAAACTATCGGACATTACTACGCTTACTCAAGAGACCTATTCAGGAATCAGAATTATTAAATCATTTGTAAAAGAAGATTATTTTACTAAAGAGCTTAATAAACAAAACGATCAATACAGAGATTTATCCATGGATTTGGTGAGAACAAACGCTTTTTTTTCGCCTACCATGTTGTTGTTGATTGGGTTAAGCACTATCTTCACTATTTATATTGGAGGGCAAGAATACATAGCAGGAAACATTACCAAAGGAAACATCTTAGAATTTGTAATTTACATTAATATGCTTACGTGGCCTGTAACTGCTATTGGATGGGTTTCTTCCATTATCCAACGAGCAGCGGCATCTCAAGAACGCATCAACGAGTTTTTAAACACAACATCTAAAATTAAAAACCCAACACAGGAGCTTTCTACCGTTGAAGGAAATATTACTTTTCGTCAAGTATCTTTTACTTACCCTGAATCCGGAATACAAGCGCTAAAAAACATATCTTTTGAAGTAAAACAAGGGGAAACATTAGCGGTAGTGGGCAGAACAGGTTCGGGTAAATCAACCATAGTGAATTTATTATTGAGAAGCTATGATGTTTCTGATGGAGAAGTATTAATAGACGGGAAAAATATCAAAACAATTAATTTAGATAATTTTAGAGAAAATGTAGGTTATGTTCCACAAGATGTGTTTTTGTTTTCTGACACCATTGAAAACAACATTGCTTTTGGATATAAAAACAAGCTACCTGAAAAATCGGTGATAGAACAAGCTGCTAAAGATGCTGTAATTTATAGCAGCATTATGGAGTTTGACAAAGGGTTTAAGACCAGAGTAGGAGAGCGAGGAGTAACTTTGTCCGGTGGGCAAAAACAACGGGTTTCAATCGCCAGAGCCATCATTAAATCTCCTAAAATTTTAATTTTTGACGATTGTTTGTCGGCAGTAGATACCGAAACAGAAGAAGCTATTTTAAGCAATTTAAAAAGAATTATGCTTGATAAAACTTCTGTAATTGTTAGCCATAGGGTATCTACAGTAAGAAATGCCGAAAAAATAATTGTACTAGAAGAAGGAGAGATGGTAGAGTCCGGAACACACCAACAATTACTTGATAAAAAAGGTGTTTATTATAGAATGTACCAAAAACAGCTAAAAGAAGAGGGAAAAAGTAAGGAGATAAAAGATTAATGTGTTATAATTGCAGTTGACAAGAAATAAACAATCTTTAAAAATCATTACTTAATGAAAAAAATAGTTTCCTTAATGTGCATATTTTTGGTAACCGTATCCTTAATAGCTCAAAAGAATGAATTAAAAGGCAATAAGGTCCTTATGAATGGTGATGCTTATAGCACTAAACCAATAATGATTTATCATTATAAGAGTTTTTTGTTTGAAGAAGCAAACATGATTTTCGATATTTTTATTAGTAATAAGAATATCCATCTCAGAAAATTTAACCTAACTACTTTAAATTTAGAAAAAAGTGAAACTTTTGACTTGTTCACCAAAGAGGTTAGTTTAGAAAAAGTATTAAAAATAAAGGATAAAATATTTATGTTTTATGCTTTAAGAGAAGGTGATTTTAATAATTACAAAGAAAGTTTATATTACCGAGAAATTGACCCTAACACATGTTCATTTAAAGGTAAAGGAAAATTGCTTATCAATACAGATTTTGAAGTAACTTCAGTTTATGAATCTGGATATTCATCATACAATAATTTTGAAATTAAATTAACAGCGAATAGTGAGTTAATGGCTGTTTCTTATAAAATCGACAAACTTAAAAAAGAAAAAGCTATCTATTGTTATAAAGTTTTTGATACAGAATTTAACTTGCAATGGGAAAAAGATATTACTATGCCACACGATGTAGAGTATATTGAAGGTATAGATTTCTCAATTAACAAACAAGGAGACATTTTTAGTGCTTTCTTTGTATATGGAAATAAGAATAAGTATTTCACAAATTCTAAACTTCAAAAAGATTTTGAGGTTGAAGTTTATAAAATTGAAGCATCGTCAGATAAGCCTTATAAATATACAATCAACATAGATTCTAATTATGTTGCAAATAGTGTGAAATTTGTTCAGACAGAAGAAGGTGTTAAGTGTGTAGGATTGTCTTCTTTTGTGGCTTATAATAATAGATTTTTCGGACCAAGTGGTATTTTTATATTTAATCCTCAAGATTCTACTTCAGAAATTAAAAACCACGTTATTTCTGATAGCATCATTTTTCTAAATGAAAAAGCAAGTACAATAGCTAATCATGAGGCAATTAAGAGAAGGTATGGAGAGGATAAATATAAAGCTTATGTTAGTGATCTAAGGATTGAAAGCATAAAAATTTTAGATGATGGTAGTATTTTGTTAGTTGCAGAACAATCTAGAATAGTTAACAGAAGTGGGGTTGTTCCTATTGGAGCTGCATTTCCCTCAGTGCTCATTATACCTAATTTTAACATGATGTTTGAAAGTGCCTATTTTACTAAAATCAACAAGGATGGAAGCCTAGCTTGGATAAATAAATTAGTTAAAAAGCAAGAAACAGATATGCAAGTTACGGTTGATGGGTATAACAAATTAGGAAAAGACATGGTAATTATAGAAGATGAGAATAAAATAAACATTATTTATAATGACCATTTAAAAAACTTGAGTTTGAATAATTCAAAATCTCCTAAAAGGTTGAAAAATAGAAGAAATGGGGTGCTATTTAAGTATTCAATTAACAAAACATCTGGAAATTCAACAAAAGAGTTTTTCTCAAAAGCAAATAAAATAAATGATGTTAAAGTGAATCAGTTCAATACATCTTGTTTTGTAACAGAATATGAAGGATCAGTAATTTTTGAAATAACAAAAAGTAATCATAGTCGTTTGATGAAATTTAATGTAAATAAATAATGAGAGCTATTTTTTTAATATTGAGCTTTTTGCTCATTGAAGCTAGTTATGCTCAAGTAAGAGCATATTTACTAATTGATAAAAATTTTCCTAAACCAATAAATGGAAATAATAATTACTCATCGCCTTTGCCAGGAATAAAAGTAGGTGTTTTTTACGAATGGGAAAAATTTAGTATGGGATTGGTTTCTGGATATGAGTCATTTAAACCAATTGAAGAGGTAGAATATTCAACGTTGAATAATTCAATTTTTAGATATGATAAATATTACGAGGTTAAAATGTACCCTATATTATTAGAAGGAAGGTATAATATCGCTTACATCAAAAATAAAGTAAAACTTTATTTAGGAGGAACTTTTGGTGCAAGGATTTTAAAATATAATCATTTTAAAGTTAAACCAAAAGGATATACATCATTAAGCTACTCTTCTAACATACCTACGGATTTAGATACCATTTATGGTAACAATGTAGTTTCAAGGTATTCAATTGGACCAAAAATTGGAGCAACAATCGATCTTAAAGACAAAATTTCTTTGATGGTAGAGTGTTCATATAACTACATACAAGAAGAGCAAGTTTTTACTAGTAGGCGTTATGTTGTTAATATAGAGCATACTTATTCATTTGGGGTAGGTATAGTTTATAAGTTTGGAGATAAAGTTAGTGAAAGAACAAAAAATGAAGATTGGTTTTAAAATGTTATGATGATCACAAAAAAGTTTTTAAAAGTATCGTTTTTATTACTTGTAATTGCTAGTTTATGTGCTTGTGCTAGTCAAAGAAAATGTAATGGTAAAAGAGGGGTGAAAACCCCGATGGGATTGATGTAATAAAAAATTAAATTATGGAAAAACAACTAAACATATTCGGTGAACCACTAATTGCTTGCAGCAACAATCCATTAACAGGTTTCTTTAGAGATGGTTGTTGTAATACGGACGGGACAGATTTTGGTGTGCATACTGTTTGTGTAGTTACCACCACTGAGTTTTTAGATTTTTCTATGCAAGTAGGAAATAATTTATTGATACCGGTTCCGGAGTGGGGTTTTCCGGGGCTGAAACCCGGAGATAAATGGTGTTTGTGTGCTACTCGTTTTTTAGAGGCTCACGAAAATGGTTGTGCACCAAAAGTGGTGTTGGAAGCCACCAATGAAAAAACACTGTCTATAGTTCCGATGGAAATTTTACTGAAGCATGCTTAT
>DATGOR010000203.1:0-2673 GCA_035305805.1 Vicingaceae bacterium
ACCCAAACAAACCCAAACAACAAACAACCCATTTGCCGGCTTAAAACATTTTCAACAAGGCAGAAAAGAAAAAGAGCGACAATTGATGCAAAAGCAAAATAATTTTTTCGGCTTCTGAAAAATGCCAGAATAAAAAACAACGATAAAAGTACAACAGCGAAAAAGCCGGAACCCAAGTACGTTCCTAAAAACTGATTGTGAGTATTGAATCGACTGTTGATGAAATATTCACGATGCTCTTCGGATTTAAAGTTGTTGTGGGTTTTATAACATTTGACCAAATGCTCAATTGTGTTTTGAAATCCAATTCCTTTCCAAAACGTATTTTCATTTTTTACGATGTCTCCCGCACAATCCCAAATGTGGTAACGCGGCTCCATGACGAGGGCTTTTTCCAGTGTGTAATTTTTCTGTTTGTAACCTGCATAGAATCGATCAATAAAATTGGGATTATACTTAAACAATAAGAATACAGAAAACAAAAATCCTACAATGAATAACAATGACAGCTTCCATTTTTTAGTAAAGAAAAAGGAAAGAAAACCCAGAAAAAAGAGAGTCAGCATTGAAAGCCGAGCAGAAATAATTAAGATTAATGACAAGAACAAAACTCCGCTTAATAGGAATAACCCTTTTAGCCAAATTTTCTTTTTCTGAAGAAAAAAATAAGCACTTAATAAAACCCCTAAAACATATACGAAACCGACATAAGGACGGTCGCCTAATAAAATTTCATTGATAAACTTTCCGACGGAAAAATCAAAGCCATCACTTTGAAAAATATATCCCAAAACCCGGAAATAAGAAAGAAACATTAATGTACAAGCACCCAATAAAAAGGCTAATAACGAATTGTTTTTATTTTTAATTGGTATTGAAAGTAAATAAACAAGTGGAACAACCAATATCTTCGTGAAAAACTTAAAATCCTCCCAACGTGAAAAAATGAGCGTTTCCAAAAGAATTATAGCCAAAATAACCAGAAAGGCAAGCGCTAATCTGTCGAGGCTTTTTTTAATTTCTTTTAGATTCAAAACAAACGGAAACAGTCCTATTAAAGGAATTGCCGCAATATTGGGAATGGCTTCGCCAAATTGAGAAAAAGGGATTGAAAAACAAAAGAGTGCAAATAATAAGGCATATATCCTTTCTGTTTTTGCTTTCATTTTTTGTAGAGGAATTTTTTGAAGAATGTAGTTGTATCTCTAGACAATATTAAAAAAATAGGATTTCTGATTAAACCATAAATAGGATAAAATCCAAAATAAAAGTTTTCAAGTATGATTTGAATTCTATGTTTAACTTGAAGTCTTCTTTTTTGAGTTGAAATTGATTTATCTTCAATTACATAATCTAATAGCACTTCCGGTAAATTCTCTGCTTTATAATGTTTTATAACCTTGAAGAAAAAAGCATAATCCTGAGCAGCTCTTCTATACTTTTCCGGATAATCTCCAACCTTATTTAGGATTTCTGTATAAAAAACCACAGTAGGGTTAATAAACATATTATTAATATACATTTTCTTTTTTATGTCTGCATATTTTGTGGGATGTCTTAAAACAAAAAGTAAGTTACCTTCTTCATCCACCATGTCAGCCCACGTTCCCAACAACTTAATATCAGGATTAGCCTTCAAATAGTCTAATTGAATCTTATATTTATTTTTTCTATTTAAATCTCCACAATCCAATCTGCCGATTAGGTCATGAATTCCCAATTCTCTGATTTTATTTAAACCTAAATTGGCTGCGATCCCAACCCCTTTATTTTCAGGGAGTAACTCATAGTAGATTTTGCCATTTTTATATAAATTGTTAAGTTCGTTAATGTTTGGCTTATCTCGGCTTCCATCATCTACTAACATTATATCAACATCAAATGGCTCATCAATGGATAGAAGGGATTCTTTGAGTCCTTTAATATTATTATAATGAGCAATAAGTATTATTAATTTCATATTCTAATATAAGTCGCAATTTTACAAAAAATGAATTTATCTTAATTATGCTAAGAGAGAAATGTTTTCACAGAATCCTTCTTATATACAAACAATGCCGCTAAAATATTCCATCCTGCGACGCTGATGCTCGTGGCGATTGCTGATCCCGTCATGCCATACAACGGAATTAAAGTATAGTTAAGTATAAAATTCACTAAAAAAGCACCCATTAAGAAACGATGCAGAATCTTTTGTTTTCCGGTCATGTTCATATAAGTTCCTGTCGGCCCCGTCAATGAATTAAAAAATTGTCCGATAAGTAATACCAACAAGGGAATTTGAGCGGCTTGGTATTCTTCTCCAAATAAACTTAATAAGAATTTTGAGAAAAGAATGAGAAACAATAAAAACGGAACACTCAGCATAAAAATTAACCTGGAACTCTTTTTCAGGATTTCCGCCAAAGCCGCATGGTTTCCTCTGCTGTATTCTTCAGAAATTTTGGGAGCAGTGATGACATTTACGGACATAAGTGCGATGGAAGTTAACATTGAAATTTTAATCGCAGTAGAATAAAACGCAACGTTTTCAAAAACATCAAATTTCCCCAATAAAATCACATCCGTACTTTGCATCAAAAAAAATGTCAACGTACTCAAAGCCATTGGGTAAGAGGTTTTCAGAATTTCTTTATAAGTAAATTTTAAAGTTTCAGATTCGGCTTTCATTTT
>DATGOR010000204.1:0-8188 GCA_035305805.1 Vicingaceae bacterium
GGAACTGCTTACAGAGATAAAATTACTCCGAGTTTAAACGCAATGGACGTAGTATTATATACCGGGTATGCAACCGTAAAAACGTTGTTTTTTCAATTTCACAAAACCTTTTTACCAGCGTTGATATTAGCACTTCCACTTATTTTTTTAGGAATTAAAATAAAAGATAAAGAGCGTTTCAACCCGATTAAAGAATTTATCTTTTCAAGTATTTTAATAGGTGGAGTAGTATTTATTAACCACTTAATAGCTGTCATTCCGTTGGGAGCATTATCTCCCGAAAGAATAACTACCGTATCGTCTGTTCTAATACTTATATTACTGTTGAGGTATTTAATTTTATTAGGAAATAAAATCACCATTTCCGAAAAAGCAAAGAAAGTAATACTACTTACAAATACTATAGGAATGTTGATTTTTGTAGTGGTGATGTTTAATAGGCATAAAAATTACGCTGAAGCTTATGATGCACGAATGGAAAAATTAACTAAGCTCAAAAAAACTGTTTCCCACCAAGATCCTATTTATTTAGAACCGCTGCCCGTTTCAGGATACATACCCACTGCTGAAATAACTACAGACACTACTCACTTTTTAAATGTTGATTTAAAAAATCATTTTAATCTAAAGAATGACTTAATTTTGAGGAAATAATTTTTTACCATCGAATGAATTTAAGTAAAACCACCGAAATTGGTCCTTTTTCTCTTCACGAAATTAATGACATTGCTCAGCAGTTGATAGCTGCTATTAACAACTATCATTTGATTGCTTTTTATGGAGAGATGGGGATGGGAAAAACAACCTTAATTAAGGCTGTTTGTCAACAAATGCAAGTAGAAGACAACATCCAAAGTCCTACGTTTTCAATAGTAAATGAATACCATTCTGTAAATGGAGAGATTATTTATCATTTTGATTTTTATAGAATGAAAAATGAGGAAGAAGCATTAGATTTTGGTGTGGAAGAATATTTTTATAGTGGAAATTATTGTTTTATGGAGTGGGCAGAAAAAATTCCGAACCTTCTACCGGAAAATACAGTAAAAGTGGAAATAAGTCGGCAAGAAGATGAAAAAAGATTAATAACAATTCATTATTAATAATTCTTTGATTTTTAACAGGCAAAACGCTTACTTATTGATATCTTTGTAAGGACGTTCAGTTTTTTATAATAGTTTTATATATGTCAACATCAGATGAATTGCTAAAATCTTTAGCACACGGATTTATGCCTCAAGAAGAAATGCTTGAAGTGGCTCGCAAAAAAAGTAGTTTGCAAATAGGAATCCCTAAAGAAACTTCCATACAAGAAAAGAGAATTCCCTTAGTTCCTGATGCTGTAGGATTATTGGTAAACAATGGACACGATGTAATTATTGAAACCGGAGCAGGAGAAGGATGTAGCTTTAGCGATAAAGATTATAGTGAGGCCGGAGCTCAAATTGTTTACGGTACCGAAGAAGTTTACAAAGCCAACATGATTCTTAAAGTGGAGCCTCCTACTTTAGAAGAAATTGATATGATGCAACATGGGCAATTGCTAATTTCTGCTTTACAGTTACCCATTCAGCCTAAAGATTTTCTTAAAAAATTAGTAGCTAAAAAAATTACTGCCGTAGCGTTTGATTACATTAAAGATCCTGATGGTATTTTACCAATAGTTACCGCCATGAGCGAAATAGCAGGAAACACATCTATTTTGATTGCAGCAGAATATTTAAGCAACCAAAGAAATGGGCAAGGGCAGATGTTTGGTGGGATTTCAGGTGTTTCACCAACGGAAGTAGTGATTTTAGGAGCAGGGACTGTAGGCGAATTTGCTGCTCGTTCGGCAATAGGCTTAGGGGCTTCGGTAAAAGTTTTTGATAACAATATTCATAAATTACGAAGATTACAAAATGCAGTAGGTCAACGTTTACAGACCTCTATTGTTCAACCTAAAGTATTATTAAAAGCACTTAAAACAGCAGATGTGGTAATAGGTGCTATTAGCAACAAAATAGGAAGAGCACCTATCATTGTAACCGAAGAAATGGTTAAATGTATGAAAGACTACTCTGTTATCGTTGATGTAAGTATCGATAAAGGTGGTTGTATAGAAACTTCAGAAATTACCAGTCATCAAGCACCTGTTTTCTCCAAACACGGGGTTATCCATTATTGTGTTCCTAATATAGCTTCAAGAGTAGCAAGAACTGCATCGTATGCTTTGAGCAATGTAATAGCCCCAACAATTCTAGATACCGGTGAGTATGGTGGTATTGAAGCCATGATTAGAAGTTATGTTGGTATTCAAAACGGAGTTTATATTTATAAAGGGATTTTAACCAATAAATACTTAGCAGAAACCTTTAATATGCCCTACAAGGATATTAATTTGCTGTTGATGGCGATGTAAGTTAATTATAGATTAGAAATTAGAGATTATAGATTAGAAATTAATAAGAATGGATAAATTTATTCACAGGTTAAAGTATTATTTAATTGGATTTGGGTTAGGATGCGTAATGGTTTACGCTATTTTTTATACTGGCGATGATGCTCGTGCATCATGGTTGCCCGAAGGAAGAGTGCTTGAGTTTATTGGAGGTACAGAGCTTAAAGTAACTCAAAAACATCTATCTTGTGTGTTAGAATGTAACAATATGGCGTTATCAGATTTTGATAAAACTTTTTTTGCCAATGCCAAAGTAAATTTTGCCGAAAGTTCAACTACACGAAACCCCTGTCCGGAATACCAAATCGAAGGTAAATTAGCAGATGGAAGAGAAGTTATTCTTTTAATAGAAACTTGCGAACCTAGAAGATTATCAACTGCCGAAGAAAAAGAAGATGTTGCCACACTTTCAAATATTTCTTTTGAAGGATTAAAAAATGATTGTGTTTGTGAGTAAATAATAAAATCCTTATAAAAATAAATTAAACATACTAAATGAGTATTACCCTTATCATTATTATTGTTACCGTAATAGTTTCTTTTTCAGCCAATAGTAATGCCCAATTATACAATAAACTTCTTTTCAACCCTTATTTAGTTCATCACAACAAAGAGTGGCACCGATTGTTTACGCATGCACTTATTCATGACAATCAAAATATTTTTCACCTTATTTTTAATATGTATGTGCTGTATAGTTTTGGTGATATAGTTGAAACCATATTGGTGAATGAAATGGGAGTGATGGGGAAAATTTATTACATGTTTATTTATGTTGGAGGAGTGGCTGTAGCTTCACTTCCGGCTTTAGCCAGACATAAAAATAATTATGGATACAATTCTGTTGGTGCATCAGGAGCAGTCTCAGCTGTATTGTTTGCAGCTATTGCTTTCATGCCATTTACAGGGGGAATAGGCATCATCTTTTTGCCATTCACCATTAATCCATTACTGTTTGGCGTTCTTTATTTAGCCTATGAAATTTATATGGACAAACGAAGCAATGATAATGTAGCCCACGATGCACATATTTGGGGAGCAATTTATGGATTTTTGTTTGCACTTATTTTTGTACCCGGTGCATTTATGAATTTTATAGGTCAACTAATGGGTGCTTTGAACTTTTAATTCATCAACAATTCATCAGCCTTATGAGAAAAGTTATTTTTTTAGATAGAGATGGCGTTATCAATAAAGAAAGAGGAGATTATACCTACAAAATAGCTGATTTTGAATTAAATGAAGGAGTGATAGATTTCATGAAAAAAGCTCAAAAACAAGGTTTTGAGTTTGTCATTATTACCAATCAAGGAGGTATAGCAAAAGGAAGGTATAACAAAAATGACGTATATTCCGTACACCAGCACATGTTAACTCAATTTGAACAAGAAAACATACCTGTTTTAGCTATTTATTTTTGTCCACATCATAATGATATTGAAAAATGTATATGTCGAAAACCCGATTCACAAATGCTTGAAAAAGCCATTGCAAGATTTGGTATTGATAAGCAATCATCTTTTATGATAGGAGACAGTAAACGAGATGTGGAAGCAGCCACTAAAGCCGGGATTAAAGCTTACCAAATTGAGCCTAATGCTAACATAACAAAACTAAAAACTAACTTATTTTGAGCACTCAACGCTACATTAACTATGACGGCAAATTATACCCTGAAAATGAAAAAATATTTACCATAAACAACAGAGCCTTTAAGTATGGTGATGCTGTTTTCGAAACCATCAGGGTAATTAATGGACAACCGGTTTTTGTCCACGACCACTTTACTCGCCTAAAAAAAGGAATGGATCTCCTCCGCATGAATACCATTCCACTTACATTTGAAGAGCTTTACGAGCAAATACTCCATCTTATCGAGAAAAACAAAATAACTGAAGGAGCAAGAGTAAGAATTACAGTTTTTAGAGTAGGAGAAGGTTTATATACCCCTGTAAACGATACAAAATCTTACGTTATTGAGGCGGTACCAATCTCCAAAAACCTTTATGAACTGAATGAAGAAGGATTACATATAGATTTATATACCGACATTAAAGTACATTCCACCATACTTACGCAAATAAAAACTACCAATAAAATTCCAAATGTGCTTACAGGAATATATAAAAAAGAACATGATTTAGACGATTGTTTGATGATAAATGAACAACACCATATTGTGGAAGCAATCAGTTCTAATGTGTTTTTATATAAAAACAACACACTCTATACGCCTTCTATTTCAGAGGGTTGTATTGATGGTATTACCAGAAAACACATTATTGAAGTAGCTAACTCCATGAATATTACCGTAATTGAAGGAGCAGTAACAGGAAGTATGCTGTTGCAAACCGATGAACTCTTTTTAACCAATTCCATTGCCGGAATTAAATGGGTAAAAGAATATCGTGGTAAATTTTACACCAATGAAACCACCAAACTTATACTAGAAAAGTTTAATGAAGTGGTAAGTTAATGTTGCGGCATTAAAAAAATACTTTTTATTTTATTTTAAGTAGGCTTGGTTATTTTTGTTGAAGTTGTTTAAAGTCCACTTTATAATCATAAAATTAAAATGATTAAAGCAATGAGCTAACACTCATCGCTAAAAAAATTCGCACCTTCGGAGCTAAAGCTCCGAAGGTGTGATTTTAAACAGAATAGAGTGCAGCTCTATTCTTAAAAGAACATAAAATTAAATCATTTTCATTACTATATTTGGGCTTTAAACAACTTCACTTAAAAGAAAACCTCATGCAAGAAATTATCGCAAAAATAAAAAGCCATGAACAAATTTCCAACGAACTAGAACTTAACAAAGCTAAAAGAGCAGAGTTACTTCAGCAACTTGGCGATTTTACATCCAAATTTATCCATCAACTCCCTACGGAAAAGGCGTTTAGTTCAAATAAGCTAAACAAAGAAAAGTTAGTTATTCAACCTCAATCAACACAATCATTAAGTAACCTTTTAGATGTTTATCAAAAAGAAGTGATTGATACCGGTATAAAAGCAGCTTCGGGCGGGCATGTTGGGTACATTCCCGGAGGTGGAATTTACACCGCTGCTTTAGGTGATTTTTTGGCAGCAGTTTCAAACGAATATGCAGGTGTTTATTATGCTTCACCCGGTGCAGTTACCATAGAGAATGAGGTGATTAATTGGTTGAAAGATGTTTTTTCGTTCCCTAAAAATGCGGTAGGTAATTTAACTTCCGGAGGTTCCATTGCTAATTTAATTGCTCTTACTGCAGCTCGTGATAAATATGGGGTGAAAAATGAAAAAATTACCCAAAGTGTAATTTACTTAAGTCCTCAAGTACATCATTGTATTCAAAAATCCTTGCGAATTATTGGTTTAGAAGACGCTATCATCCGATATGTTTCGTTGGATGAAAATCATAAAATGAATACTGATGAACTAATCGGACTAATTGAAAAAGATAAAAATAGTGGATTGCAACCTTTTTTAATTATTGCTTCAGCCGGAACAACCGATACCGGAGTAATAGACCCTTTAGATAAAATAGCCGATATTGCTCAGCAACACCAATTGTGGTTTCATGTGGATGCAGCTTATGGAGGATTCTTTGTATTAACTTCCAAAAAACATCTTTTTAAAGGAATGGAAAGAGCAGATTCTTTAGTGGTAGATCCGCATAAAGGAATGTTTTTACCTTACGGACTAGGAGCCGTATTAGTAAAGGATGCAGCAGCAGTTTTACATGCTAACCTTTATTCTGCCAACTATATGCAAGATGCACTTTCGGATGAATTGGTAAATAGCCCGGCAAATGTTTCTCCCGAACTTACCAAGCATTTTAGAGGATTGAGGTTATGGTTGCCACTCCAGCTGCACGGCATTCGGCCTTTTATTGCTTGTTTGGAAGAAAAACTGTTACTTACCACTTATTTTAGAGAAAAATTAAAAGCTATGGGTTTTAAAGTAGGGCCAAGT
The DNA here is from genome assembly GCA_035305805.1 of Vicingaceae bacterium. Lineage (GTDB taxonomy): Bacteria > Bacteroidota > Bacteroidia > Flavobacteriales_E > Vicingaceae > BRH-c54. The sequence goes on from DATGOR010000204.1 coordinate 6,398, forward strand.
CCCGACTTATCGGTAAGTTATTTTTGGTACCCTTTCGGAGAAAATGAAGATGAACAAAACAAAAAACTTCTCGAAGAAATCCATAAAGATGGAAGCGTGTTTTTAAGTTCTACTATGGTCAATAACAAATTTGTTATCCGCATGGCAATTTTATCTTTCAGAACCAAACTTACTACAATTAATAGTGCATTGGAGATGATTGAAAGCAGCTTGAATAAAACCAAAATTATTTTTTAGCAGATAAACTGTTTGATATGACATTTATCAATGTTTTACGATAAAAGGAAGTTTAATTTTACTTCCCAATCGTAATTTATCATTATGCTGATAGCAACAAGAGATTTTTTAGTTCGTAAGTTAAACAAAGGTACTTTTCTATGGAAGGTGTTGGAGTTTTTGCAGGGAATGCTTTATGTGAAAAATTATTTGTTGTACTACGAGTGGGGTTGGATAAAAACCGCTACCACTACTAGGGAGGTTAACATAGAGTTTGTAAGTTACTGTAATCTAAGATGTGCTTTTTGTTCACTCGATCATGAAAAACCAAAAGTGAGAATGACTGTTGATATTTTGGAAGGGTTCATGAATGATTTAGTCAATGATCCTCGCTTTAGAAAAGTGGAAGTGATTCATTTGCATAGTGGTGGGGAAACTTTACTACATCCGCAAATTGGAGAATTGTTGGTGGTAATTAAAAAATACAAAGATTTAGCAAAGAAAAAAGGTCAGCGTTTTCCTAAAGTAAACTTACTAACCAATGGAACGCCACTATTGGAAAACAAAGCAAAAGAAATTATTGAAAGCGGAGCTGTAGATGTTATGCGTTTTAGTATGGATGGAGGTTCTCCGGAACGCTTCGAGTCGATGAGAATACGTGCCAAATGGGATGTTTTTTATAAAAATATCAGCTATTTCTGTCGTTTAAATAATCAATTAGAAAAACCTATAAAGACCCACATTATTTCAGTAATAGACCCGGGAAAACCACTAAATACCAAATGGATGGATGAAAAGTTTGTAGAAGTTCTTAACATGGTTGATACCTATGAGCTTCGTCATCCACATACTTGGGCAGGTGAAGTAGATATTGAAGGCGATTCGTCTAACAGTAAAAATAAACCTCATAAAATTGGCTGTGGGTTATTGATGCATCAATTGGTATTGTTGCCCAATGGCGATATCAATGTTTGCTGTACCGACTTAAATTCCAAGGGAGTGGTAGGAAATATTAAAGAACAATCACTCTATGATATTTACAACTCCAAAACACGTAGAAGTTGGCTCAAACTCATGTTTCAACGGAGAAAATCAGAAATAGATTTGTGTAAAAATTGCGATACTTTTTAAGATAACTTCATCATCGAGAAGTTTCAAAAATAATTCCCCCCATGGTTTTATTATTTTGTAGCGTTTTAATAAAAATGCACAATAACTAACAACCTACTGTTTAAAAATAGTTGGTAAAATCATGCTTACGGCAACCATATTCTAAGGTCTTTTAAGTTACTTTGTATAAAGTAGCAATCAAAACAATAGAATTATGGAATTAACTTTTTACGGACACGCTTGCTTTGCGGTAAAAATGAATGGGAAAAATGTTTTGTTCGACCCTTTTATTTCACCCAACCCCAAAGCAGCTCATATTGATGTAAATACTATTGAAGCAGATTATATTTTAATATCTCACGGACACGAAGATCATGTAGCTGATGCAGAAAGTATTGCTAAAAGAACCGGAGCAACAGTGGTGTCTAACTTTGAAATAGCTACTTGGTATCAAAATAAAGGAAT
>DATGOR010000205.1:0-10702 GCA_035305805.1 Vicingaceae bacterium
CAATGGGAATGATTATAAATTCCGTAAGAGGAATGCATGTTTGCGTACCAAGAAACTTAACGCAAGCTGCCGGTTTTTACAATACGCTTATCCAAGGTGATGACCCTGCTATAGTTATTGAACCATTAAACGGATATAGAACTAAAGAGCATATTCCTTCTAATTTAGGAGCGTTTACTACGCCTTTGGGAATTCCGGAAGTTTTAACCGAAGGAACGGATATTACCATTGTAAGCTATGGTTCTACTTGCAATTTAGCATTACAAGCAGTACAACAATTGGCTGAAGTTGAAATTTCTGCTGAATTAATAGATGTAAGAACATTATTGCCATTTGATATCAATCACACCATTGTAGAGTCGTTGAAAAAAACAAATCGTTTACTAATAGTAGATGAAGATGTTCCGGGTGGAGCAAGTGCATTTATTTTGCAGCAAATTATGGAAGAGCAAAAAGGCTACTATCATTTAGATGCTGAACCTACAACGCTTACTGCAAAAGCACATCGTCCGGCTTATGGAACAGATGGAGATTACTTTTCTAAACCAAGTATAGAAGATATTTTTGATGCGGCATATACTATTATGAATGAGGCAAATCCACAAAAATATCCGGCTATTTATTAGGGGGAAATAATAAAAAATGTACTTTTACTCCATGAAACGACCAAGAGTAATAGTTCTTATTAAGTAAACCGTTACTTGGGAGTTACATCTGATTATTAACAAAAATTGAAATCACACAGATGAAAACACGTAACATACTGTATATACTACTTTTTGTTACGTGTTTTTCTTTACAATCCAAAGCATCCAACCTTGATTCGATAGCTAATTTTATAGCTTCAGCTCCCGAAGATACTACTAAAGTGGAAGCACTAATTCAGTTGGGTAAAAAATTAAGAAACGGTCAAGTTGATTCTGCTACAATAATTTTTGAACAGGCACTAAGGTTAAGTGAGAAGATTGGTTGGAAAAAAGGCGAAGCATCTGCTTATTTTAGTATTGGTTCATGTAAAAATATAAAATCAGATTATCCCGCAGCAATAGCATTTTTTTATAAAGCATTAGCTATTTACGAGAAGTTAAACGATGAAAATGGTAAAGCTATCATTTATGGCGGGCTAGGGGTGTTGTTTAAAAATCAACAAGAGTTGGACAAAGCACTTGAGTACCATTTTAAAGCACTCAAGCTAGATGAAAAAAATAATGTTGAAAGAAGAATTCCTATACATTATGGGAATATTGGGGTAGTATATAAGCACTTACAAGAGTTTGATAAGGCATTAGAGTACTATTTTAAAGCCTTAGCCATTGATGAAGAAAGCAATAACCTGAACGGACAATCGAGGCACTTAGGTAACATAGGGGTTATTTATAAAAATCAAGAAAAATATGACTTAGCCATTGATTATTATTTTAAATCACTAAAGATAAGTGAGGAGTTAGGTGATTTAGAGGGTATTGCGACAAAGCTGTTGAATATTAGTAATTTATATGTAATCTTAAAAAAATACAAAGAAGCAGAAAAGTACCTTAAAAAAGGACTAGAAATAAGTGAACAATTAGGCTCTAAACAAGATTTATTTCAAGCGTATGAAATTTATACCACTATTTATGAAAGAACTGGTAGAGCTAATTTAGGACTTAAGAGCTATAGAAAAGCTATGGCATACAAAGACAGTATTTTTAATGAAGAAAATAAAAAGGAAATACTTCGACAAGAAGTAAACTTTGAATTTGAGAAAAAACAAGCTATAGAACAGGCTCAGCATGAAAAAGAACTTGCTGTGGCAGCATCAGAACAAAAAAGACAGCAATTGTTTTTAGTGTTTTTAGCAGCCATACTTTTAGCAGTAATCATCATTTCATTCATTATTTATAAATCGCTGAAAAACTCTAACAAACAAAAGGAATTAATAGAGCAACAAAAATTGATAGTTGATAATAAGAATAAAGAAATAACAGACTCAATTGTTTATGCTCGAAGAATACAACAAGCTATCTTGCCACCTAAGGAAGTTTTAAGTAAAAATTTAGAAAACGGATTTATTCTTTATAAACCAAAGGATGTGGTAAGTGGAGATTTTTATTGGATGGAAAGTTCTATTACAAATGGAGCATTAGAAAGAGCTATTTTCTTAGCTGCTGCTGATTGTACCGGACATGGAGTTCCTGGGGCTATGGTAAGTGTGGTTTGTAATAATGCATTAAATAGAGCAGTAAGAGAGTTTAAATTAACTAATCCTGCTGAGATACTAAATAAAGTGCGAGAACTAGTAATTGAAACTTTTGAAAAAAGTGAAGAACAGGTGAATGATGGGATGGATATTGCTTTATGCAGTTTAAGGTTTGATGTTCAAGGTTTGAAGTTAAACAACCCCAAAACAATTGCAATACTTCAATATGCAGGAGCTAACAATGCACTATATATTGTAAAAGCAAATGATAAAGAAAAATTAGTAGAATTAAAACCAAACAAACAACCAATAGGTAAAGTAGATAACCCAGAACCATTTACTCAACATAAAGTTGAACTCCAAAAAGGAGATACTATTTATATGTTTACTGATGGTTTTGCCGATCAGTTTGGTGGTAAAAAAGGTAAAAAACTGATGTACAAACCTTTTAAAAACCTATTACTTTCTATTCAAGACAAAACCATGGATGAGCAAAAAGCACTATTGGAGAAGTATTTTGAAGAATGGAAAGGAAGTTTAGAACAAGTGGACGATGTTTGCGTGATTGGAGTCCGTATCTAGGGGACGAACAAGAATGCCTAAAACATCACAATCCTCCTAACGGGATGGACGATGTTTGTATTATAGGTGTAAGAGTATAACACAAACGAGTCAGCCTGTTCCGAGCCTGTAGAAGGACTGTTTGCGTGATTGGTATTTACATCTAACTTATTCTAAAAAACTTCCTTATTGCTTCACCATTTTTAAAGTCTTTTGTTTATTGCCATTGGTTATTTCGACAAAATAAAATCCATTAGGTAAATAACTGATGTCTATTAAAGTGGTATTTACTTTTGTGATGATAGATTTCACTATTTTTCCGGATAAATCTTTTATTAAAATGGTGCTTGATAATGTTCCTAATCCACTTATAGTAAATAAATTTTTTGTAGGGTTGGGGAACAAGGTAATGGCATTAACGTTATTTTCATCAACACCTACAAAAGCACTATCAATAATATTGATGTTATCTAAATATAAGTTATTACTGTTCCCTGTAGAATTTTCAAATACTAAACTAACACCTGTCATTCCTAGAATGGGCGTTAAATCTACCACTACATTTTCCCATTGCGATGAGGTAGGAATGAAATAAGGGGGATATAGACTAGGTAAAGTGGATAAATCGGTGCCATGTTCTCTCCAAAGTAAGTTTTTTGTAACGCCACAATCTGTTGAATAATAGATGGTAAGTGTGTCGAACCTATTTCCTCCAAAGTAGGCATGAGCCTTATCAAAACTTAAATATGCTCCTGTTAAACCTGAAAAGTTTAATAATGGAGAAATTAATTCATCTTTTTCACCAAATGAAGTATAGTTCCTATTTTCTATAAACAAACATGAGCTACTTGTTCCGTAAGCTCCAAGCGTGTTGTTATGCTTCCATGTTTCGTCATTGTCAGAGTTATTAATCTTCCAACCATTAGGTGTTGCCGTTCCGTTCTCAAATCCTTCAACTACCGGTAAACTCATCCCACTTGATGGGGATTGAACAGCCACATAAGCACTCTTATGTAAAGAGTCGGTACCATTTACATTGCTTACTACCAAAGAAACATCGTAGTTTCCTATTGAAGGATAGCAAACTGTAGGGTTTAAATCGGTAGAAGTAGCTGGCGAACCTCCGGGGAAATACCATGTCCATTGTTGCCCCAGGTTAATCGTTTGGTTGGTAAACTGAACGCAAACGTTGGGACAAATTAAAGTGTCAGGTGTGTTAAATTGAGCTACAGGTGGTGTGTTGGCTTGAAATAATCCTGATTCCCAAATTCCTCTTCCGTAGGTAGCAGCCCTGATTTTCCCTGTAGGATAAAATATTTCTAATTCGTTTACCTGAACATTGGGTAAATTATCCATAAAGGCTTCCCAATTCAATAAATCATCATTTTTATAATAAACACCCATGTCTGTTCCAACATATATTCCATTGTTGGTGCCATTTTCATACACTACACAATTAACAGGAATGTTTGGTAAATTGCCGGATACATTTACCCAGGACGTTCCACCGTCAACAGATTTATACACTTTATTTCCATTAGAAAATCCTGAAAAAGTAACCCATAAAATATTAGGGTTAAGGTTGTGAACGGCAATATAACTAATATTTAAATTAGGAAGTCCATTGTTAATTACCGTCCATGAACTTCCACCATTAGTTGTTTTTCTTATTTGTGTAAGTGTAGCTATATAAATTACGTTAGAATTAGAAGGGGCTACTGCCATAGAGCGAATAGTTCCTGTTGCAGAAAAGTTAGAAATTTGAGTCCAACTATTTCCTCTGTTAGTGGTTTTAAAAACATTTTCGTATCCTGCAAAAAGTGTAGATGGATTGTTAGGGTCTATCACATACGGGGTTACCCAAGCTCCATTTTCGTTAATACTTCCTGAAATATTAGAAAAAGAAGCTCCTCCATTTGTAGAACGATAAATAGTACCATACTGGCTAGTGGAATAAATGTAATTATCATTGGAATAATCCACCAAACATTCCATGCCATCTCCACCGGTAACATGTGTCCATGTTCCGGATTTCAACAAACTGCAACCGTTATCTTGAGCTCCTCCAATTACTGTTCCTGCATTGGTTGCACTCATGCCTAAACGGTAAAATTGTGTAACTTCTAAGCCTGCTGTTAAATCACTCCATGAGCTACCGGAGTTGGTACTTTTAAAAACTCCTCCATCAGAACCACAAAACAAATTGTTTCCAAAATAATCTAAGGTATGTATATCTGCATGAACGTAGCCAAAAGAGCCTGTAGGCCAGTTCCATCGAGTATTGGCAGAAAAACTTGCCCCACCATTGGTCGATTTCCAAACGTTAACTCCTCCTGTAAACACTTCGTTTTTGTTATTAGGTGAAACTGCCAAAGCTAAATCATACCAACCTTGTCCACCGGAATCGGAACCGGTAGTGTTCCAACCTAAAATATTAGGAGAATTGGTTCTTAGAGAAAAGGTATTTCCTCCATCGGTAGAACGGTACAAACCTAAAAAGCCATAATCGGAACTATTGGCAGCTAATAAATAAACATAATTGGTATCGTTAGCTGTAACAGCAATAGTCATCCTGCCAACTTGAGTTACGTTGGGCAAGCCCGTAGTAATCATGTTAAATGCACCACCATTTATCGATTTGAAGAAATTGGTATTGGTACAAGCGAAAACCGTGTTTGGATTTAAAGGATTATATTCCACATCTCTAAAAACACCAGTTCTTACGTTTGTCCAACTACTACCTGAATTGTTGGTTTTCCATAAACCATTGTTGGTAGCTACATAAAGTTCAGTAGGGTTATTCGGATTAATAATAATTTTACTCATGACTCTTGATTGAGTGGTGTTCCAATTTAAGCCTGTACTTTGCCAAGTGTTTCCACCATCTGTGGATTTAATTACTCCAATGCTGTAGGTGTCGCTTCCATCACCATCTCCTGTAGCAAGGTAAATTTCATTCGAATTTTGGGGATTAATGGCTATTCCGGAAACGCCTAATGTGGCTAATGTATCTGTAAGAGGTGTCCAAGAGTTGCCGCCATTAGTGGATTTCCAACAGCCTCCGGCAGGGGCTCCAACATAAATCACATTGGAATTGTTGGGGTCAACAGCAATTACATTAATTCTACCGATTCCCGGATTCCATCCAATAGAATTCCAACTATCAGGTCCTAAAGATGTCCAGTTAGAAGATTTGTTATTCGACTTTGAAGAGGCATTACTTTGGTATTTTTGCTGAAATTTTAAATGTTCTGTCCAAACCATGCCCGGGTCAGGGAAGTTACCGTTTTTATCCACTCTCGATTCCATCAAATATTCCCATCGTTTAAATTGTTTCCAACCTTTGCCTTTTTCATAAGGCTTATTTTCCCAGTAATCGTTAAATGCTTTTTGAATTTGATAAAAATTAGCACTTTTATTTTGCATCATTTCTACATACTCCTGAGCATAAACAAATGAAGCTGAAAGTAATCCGATAAAAAGTAATTGTATTTTTCGCATGGTATTTTAAGTAAAGTCCATTCAAAATTACGGATAAAAAGCATAGCAGATTTCCATCACAACAATTATAGTCATATCGTTTTTCCTTACTTTTGCTGTCTAAGCATTCCAATTTAAAATATAATTTATGAAAAAAATAGTTATCTTTATTAGTGTAGTCTTTTGTAGTGTTTTTGCATTAAAGGCTCAATGCCCAATTGAAGTTGGACAAATGCAGATTAATGCCGGTTTCGGGCTTTCTAATTATGGTATTCCTGTTTATGCGGGGCTAGATTATGGGCTTCAACCTGATATTACCCTTGGTGGAGAAGTTTCATTTAGAAATTATAAGGAAAACTTTTTTGGGACTAACTATGGACATTCTATTTATGGTTTTAGCATCAATGGAAATTACCATTTCAATACCATTATAGGAATACCCGATAACTACGATTTTTATGCCGGAGCCAACATTGGTTTTGTCGTTTGGAAATCTCCTTCAAAATATGGTGGTAACCAAACATCAGGTTTAGGATTAGGACTTCAAGTAGGAGGGAGGTATTATTTCAACGAGAAATTTGGATTACAACTTGAACTGGGTGGTGGAAACCGTTTTGGAGATGGTAAATTCGGAATTTCAATTAGGCTTTAAGTAGTCAACTTTTTTACTTTTTCCATCACAGCATCATTTAATTCTTGTTTATAAACTAACATTTTATCTTGAATAGATTTATCTGCTGTAGCAATAATTTGTAATGCTAATAATCCCGCATTTTTCGCACCATTCAATGCAACTGTTGCAACAGGCACACCTCCGGGCATTTGCAAAATAGATAATACAGAATCCCATCCATCAATAGAATTGGAAGATTTAATAGGAACGCCAATAACCGGTAGTGGCGTAATGGAAGCTACCATGCCCGGCAAATGAGCTGCTCCGCCTGCTCCTGCAATTATTACTTCAATTCCTCTTTTATGAGCATTTTCAGCAAATTCTACCATTCTTTTTGGTGTACGGTGCGCAGATACTATGGTCATTTCGAAAGGAACACTAAAAGATTTAATGATGTCTGCTGCTTGTTGCATTACAGGTAAATCTGAATCGGACCCCATAATGATGCTAATTTTTGCTTGGCTCATATTATATTGATTTTGCTTTTAATACTTTTTTTACTTTTTCTGCTTTTTTTCTGGCAGCTGCTAAGTCTTCTCCCAACACAGTAACATGCCCCATTTTTCGGAAAGGTTTCACCTCTTTTTTACCATAAACATGTAAGTTAACCCCTTCTATTTGCATACATTCATCCACCCCTTCATACGTAATTTTACCCAACGCATCAGGCTCTCCTAAAATGTTGAGCATAATAGCCGGTTGAATTAACTTAGTGCTACCCAAAGGAAATCCTAAAATAGCACGTAAATGTTGTTGAAATTGGGAGGTGTAACAACTTTCAATAGTGTGATGTCCGCTATTGTGTGGGCGTGGAGCGACTTCATTTACTAAAATTTTACCATCTGTGGTTAAAAATAGTTCAACAGCTAAGATGCCTACCATATCTAAGGCTTCAATTATTTTTGTCGCCAATTCTTTTGCTGAAACGTCTATTTCGTTGCTAATAGCAGAAGGGCAAACCAATTGCTCTACTAAGTTGGCTTCTTCGCTAAATTCCATTTCAACTGTAGGAAAGCAAACAGTTTCTTTTTGTTCGTTCCTTGCAACAATCACTGCTAGTTCTTTATCAATGGCTATAGCTTCTTCAATTACTGACGGAACATCAAAAATTTTATCGTTTTCGGAGGCTGATTTTATTACCACAACACCTCTCCCATCATATCCTTCTTTTCTGGATTTTTGAACAAAAGGGTAGTTGATTTTTTGTTGTTCAATAGCTTGTAAAATGTCGGTTTTATTTTCAAAAAGTTGGAATGGTGCTGTAGGAAATTTATTACTGGCGTAAAACTCTTTTTGCAAGCCTTTGTCCTGAATGATAGAAAGAGCTTTTGGTGCCGGATGAACTGTTTTTCCTTGTTCTGACAGCTTTTTTAATGCCTCAATATTTACATGTTCAATTTCAAATGTAACTACATCCACTTCTTGTGCAAATTGGTAAACATCATCGTAATTTTTAAAACTCCCTTTTACATATTTATGGCACAAATTTGCAGCTGAACAGTTTTCATCGGGATCTAAAATGTAGGTGGTAATATCCCATTTGCTGGCTTCTTGAATCAACATTTTTCCGAGTTGCCCGCCACCGATAATACCTAATTTAAAATCTGAACTAATTTTTTGAACCATGGTTTAAAATTTTCTGCGAAATTACCATTCTTTTTACTTTTTTCTTACCAAAAGATAGTGAGTAATGATAAGCGATTCGCCTTTCATGGAATAAACTTGTTCTAACAGCCAGCCGTTGGTTTTAAAATCATTTAATATTTGCACCATGGTGTTCATGCCTTCAAATCCTTTTCTAATAACCTCTAAGCCATTGTTATCTCCGGTAAAAACGGCAATTCTGGTCAAACTGGTTTCGCTTCCTTCAGCTGTTCTAAATTCATCCTCATTATTCAAACGCAATTCTAAAATAATGTAATCCCCTTTTTTAGTAATGGCATTTACTTTTTTTGCCACATTTTCGTGAGAAGATTGAGCTAATAGCGAGGAATTTAAACAAAAAAGTGCTAGGATAGCAGCAAATAGGTAGTTTTTCATGTGTAAGTTTATTTAATAATAGGATTTTCAGTATTTTTTAATGATTCGATAGGGAAGTAAATGGCCGTTTCCCAATGGTTAGGGTTATTGTCAGAAGCAGGATCGGTAAGGTACATTTCGATGGGCATACCTGTAACTATTACTTTATTTTTACGCATCCATTCATTTATTCCAAAATAAGTTTCGGGTAACCTGTCGTAGCTACCGTAATGCGTTGCGGTAACGTAATCTCCTGCCGCAATACTATTCAGTTGGAGAGGAGTAGGAATTGAAATAGTTGGTTCCTCAATGGGTAGCCCTATTTCAATATCTACCAATGTATCTGACCAAGAGTGATAAATAGTGATGGGAGACAATAAAGGTGTTAACTGATTTTCATGTATAAATTGATGAATTGTTTCATAAGTCTTTCCATGGATGTTGTTCATCTCATTTTGCAAGATAGTATCTCTTATGGATATAAACCAAATAGGTTTTGCAAATGTTTCAACTGTAACGTTTACTTTATGAATTTTGGGTAAATCTTCTAATTCGTCTTTTAATAATGTCAATTGTTGATGAATTTCTTTGCTCCATTTTTCCCTATCGAATAAACCAAAAAATTTGGTGATAGGGTTAAACCCAAAATGAATGTTAAAAGTAAAATCCAATTCAATTCCGTCAGGAGCATCTGTTACATCGTAAACAACGGAGGTTTCGTATCCTTCAAATGAAAACAAACTGTCTTTTTCTATTTTGGAAGTAAGAAAATTTTTAGAAGTAGCTAAATCTGCTTGGGCAATAATTTGTTTTTTAACAGTATAATTGGAGGGTAAAAACAGAGAAATAACGAATGCAATTGTGCAAAAAAGCAATAAAACAATGAAAATTCTCCGTAAAAAAATCATTTAAAATTTAAGTTTTAAAAATTTCGTTAAAGTTATAAAAACATTTATGACTTCCAAACACATCTGTCAGCAATTTTTGAAGGGCTATTAAAATAATTTCTTATTGATTTTAAATTGATTATAAAAAAAATAAAAAATATTGCAAAATAATATTTGCAAGTGTTTTAAAAAATTCTACATTTGCACTCCCAAAATCAGAAAATGATTTATGGCCCGTTCGTCTAGGGGTTAGGACGCCAGGTTTTCATCCTGGAAACAGGGGTTCGATTCCCCTACGGGCTGCAAAAAGCTTAGCAAAGTTGCTAAGCTTTTTTAATTTCCAATCGCTTCTTCCACTACTTTGTCCTTCCATGTAGAAGTTTCGTTTTTAAGTTCTTTTAGTTTAGGGAATAGTTTTCCTGAAAATTCGCTTAATGGTTGGTAAAGTAGAGAGGTAGATTTCACTTCACTTTCTATAAATGACACTTCGCTATCTATGGTATTTACCAAGTTTAAGATGATACTGATGATTAGCCCAAATTTCATCATTCCGAATAACATTCCTGCAATCCTATTAACAATGCCTAAAGCGACCATCTTTACCACTCTTTCTAGCATTTTAGCAATGAAAAAAACCAAAATTACTATGGCTATAAATGTTACTACAAACGATAATAAGGGCATAATTTCCGGGGAAATATTAAAGGCTTTACTTAAATACTCCGCAGAATACGAAGAAAAATTTATACCTCCCCAAACACCCATTACCAACGCTACCAAAGAGGCTATTTCTATTACAAATCCTTTACGAAACCCTTTGTAAGCTCCCCAAATTAATGGAATAACGATAATGATGTCTAGATAGTTCATGTTAGCCAAATTAGCACAAAAGTGTATTACTAA
>DATGOR010000206.1:0-3207 GCA_035305805.1 Vicingaceae bacterium
AGAGGATGTAAAAGAAATGGCTGAAAAGTACATCACCCCAAACAATGCCATTATATTGGTGGTAGGTAATAAAAAAATTGCAGACAAACTAGTAGCATTTGACAGCGATCAAAAAATTGATTTTTATGATGTTTACGGAAATGAAGCTGTAGTAGAATTAAAACCTGCTCCCGAAGGTGTTACTGCCGAAACGGTAATGAATAAATTCATTGAAGCCAAATACGGCATGCCTAAAGGTAAAAAATTAGATAAAAAACTAAAGAAAATTAAAGATATCACTGTAAGAATGGACGCCTCTATTCAAGGGCAATCTATAAACGTTACTCGTTACCAAAAAGCTCCTAATAAATTTGCAAATGCTATTACCATGGGAACTATGGTAATTCAAAAGCAAACATTTAATGGAACTACCGGAAAAAGTAGCGGAATGCAAGGAAACGAAGACATTACCGGTGATGAGTTAGAAAGTTTAAAACTAAGTTCTGTAATGTTTTTAGATGCTAAATATGCAGATTATGGAATTACTTACGAATTGGAAGGAATTGAAACCATCAATGGTGAAGATACTTACAAAATGATTCAAACAATGCCAAACGGTGATACAGAAACTGAATGGTTTAGTGTAAAATCAGGTTTAAAAGTAAAATCAATGTCTGTGCAAGAAAACGACCAAATGCCGGAGCCTATCACTGTAATTTCTGAGATGTCTGATTACAAAGAGGTGAACGGAATAATGTTTGCTCACAAAACCAAACAAGCTTTTGGACCTCAAACATTGGATATGACTGTTACTAAAGTTGAAATCAACACTAAATTAGGCGATGAAATATTTGAATAATTATTCCCAATAAAAATCATTGCCACCAATAAAAAATCCCATAATTTTATGGGATTTTTTATTTTACTTACGAAAGTTGATAGGCTTGATTTTTGTTCAACACCTCCATCTTTAATAATGTATTATTAATGAAAAAAGCAAAAAAAATATTTTTTTACAGCAGTTTAAGCATTTTAGCTTTGGCTATTTTTATTGCTTTATGTAATGTGTGGGTTATTCAATCGTCCAAAAATCAAATAATGATTCATGAGGATAAAATTCCAAAAGAATATAAAGTAGCACTTTTATTAGGAACCAGTGAATACACCATTAAAGGCCGAACCAATTTATTTTTTAAATACCGAATTGATGCTGCCGCCCAACTATATCATTCCGGTACAATAAAACACATCATTGTTAGCGGTGATAATAGCTTGGTGGAATACAACGAACCGCGTCAAATGTATAAAGCACTTATTAAAGCCGGAGTTCCTGAAAAAGCCATTACGTTTGATTATGCCGGTTTCCGTACCTTAGATTCTGTTGTAAGAAGCAAAGAAGTTTTTGGACAGAATAACATTGTTATTATTTCACAACGTTTTCATGTAGAAAGAGCATTATTTATTGCCAATAAATACCACATTGATGCCATAGCTTTTCCGGCACAAAACCCACCGGAAAAATATGCCTTTAAAACACAATTAAGAGAATATCTCGCAAAAACACTCGCAGTAATTGATGTTTACTTACTAAACCGCCAACCCAAATTCTTAGGAAAAAAAGAAAACATAACTATTGATTAATTACCGAAAATTATTTTGTTGCTCTAAATAACTTTGTAAAATTATAGTAGCACTTATTTTATCTATCAATTCTTTATTTTGTCGGGCTTTCTTTTTTAATCCTCCATCAATCATTGTTTGAAAAGCCATTTTGGATGTAAACCTTTCGTCCACTCGCTCTATATTAATAGTAGGAAACATTTTTCGAATTCTATTGACAAATGGCTCTATGTATTTTGCTGATTCCGATAAGTTATTTTTTAAATCTACCGCTAAGCCAATTACTATAACTGACACCTCATATTTGTTAATATAATCCTCCAAAAATTCAATAATATCTTTTACCGGCAAGGTGGTTAATCCGCTAGCAACAATTTGTAAGTCATCTGTAACAGCTACCCCTACTCTTTTTTTTCCGTAATCTAAGGCTATAATTCTTGGCATTTATTAATATTAAAAAACATGAAAGGCATCACACGCCATGCAATTTTAGTAATTTTGTAAAAAATATTTGAATGACCGAATGGAAGCAAAATTAAACAAAATAGAAGAAGCAATTGAAGATATTAAAAACGGTAAAATTATTATTGTTGTAGATGATGAAGACCGTGAAAATGAAGGAGATTTTGTTGCTGCAGCAAGAGCTGTTACTCCCGAGATGATCAACTTTATGGCAACTCATGGCAGAGGACTTATTTGTGCTCCACTTATTGAAGATCGTTGCGATGAATTAGGATTAGACTTGATGGTGCAAACTAACAATGCTGCTTATGAAACCCCATTTACCGTTTCGGTTGATTTAATTGGAGATGGCTGTACTACAGGTATTTCAGCTTCAGATAGAGCAAAAACCATTCAAGCACTTATTCATCCTGATACAAAAAAAGAGCAACTTGGCAAACCCGGACATATTTTTCCGCTAAAAGCCAAACGTGGTGGAGTTTTGAGAAGAGCCGGACACACCGAAGCTGCAATAGATTTTGCTCGCCTGGCCGGTTTTGAACCCGCTGGAGTTATTGTGGAAATAATGAATGAAGATGGAACGATGGCTCGACTTCCCGAATTGTTAAAAATTGCAGCAAAACATCAGCTGAAAATTGTAAGTATTAAAGACCTTATTTCTTACCGTTTACAACATGAAACACTTATTCAACGCGTGGTAACAGTTGATTTACCAACTGAATTTGGCGACTTTAAAATGGCTGCTTACAAACAAACGACTAACGATATGGATCATTTAGCTATTTACAAGGGGGAGTGGAAAAAAGATGAACCTGTATTGGTAAGGGTTCATTCTTCTTGTATGACCGGAGATATTTTCGGTTCTTGTCGTTGCGATTGTGGACCTCAGTTGCACAGTGCCATGGAAAAGATTGAAAAAGAAGGAAAAGGTGTAATTGTTTATATGAACCAAGAAGGCAGAGGTATAGGTTTGATAAATAAATTAAAAGCATACAAATTGCAAGAAGAAGGCAGAGATACTGTTCAGGCGAACCTTGAGCTAGGTTTTAAAGCAGATCAAAGAGATTACGGCATTGGAGCTCAAATCCTTAGAGATTTAGGGGTTTCTAAAATGCGATTGATGAGTAATAACCCTAAAAAACGCAC
>DATGOR010000207.1:0-7660 GCA_035305805.1 Vicingaceae bacterium
TCCCATACTGTGTGGATGTTTTTTAGCATAATTTTTTACTGCTTTAGGAGCTCTTCTGTCAGAATTTCCTTCGCGTAAAACAGGGTTTACGGCACTACCTTTTACTTTGTCGTATCTGCTTCTAATGTCTTCTTCTGTAGCATTTTTAGGTGTGTCCGGATAGTCAGGAATAGTATACCCTTTACCTTGCAATTCTTTTATAGCATCTTTTAATTGAGGAATAGAAGCACTAATATTTGGAAGCTTAATAATATTTGCTTCAGGTTTTGTTGCCAACTCGCCTAAGTAAGCTAAGTCGTCAGTAATTTGTTGGTTATCAGATAAAAAATCAGGAAAAAGTGCTAAAATTCTTGCCGCTAAAGAAATATCTTTCGTTTCAATTTCCACATTGGCAGCCGAAGCAAAAGATTTTACAATAGGTAAAAGTGAGTAAGTAGCCAAAGCTGGTGCTTCATCCGTTTTGGTGTAAATAATTTTAGATTTTTGTGTCATGATAAACCGTATTTTATATGATAAAGAATATTGAAAAATTGAAGTGCGAAGCTACTCATAATATATGCTATTTTCAAACGATGAACAGATAAAAAATTCATCCTTTTGTAGGGATTTAGAAAACAGCACTTTTTTCTTACTTTTGAACCTAATTAATGAGAGTTATCACACAAAACATTGTTTATTTGCTAGGGATACACCAATTAAAAAATGTAAATTTCACTAATGGTCACAAATTATAAAACATCTTCGATGTTTTTGTGGGAATTTTATGGGTAAAGCAGAAAAAATTTGTGTGATACGTGTTAATTTGTGTTTAAAAATAATAACCGTAATGAGCTTAAATATAAAATTTTGCAATTAGAAAAACTTTCAAGTAATGACAGATAAAGAAAGCCCCAAAAAGATAGAAAGAATTAATGCTCACGGACATTTATTGCCCGAACCTCATGAGGTGCCTCAATTTATGAAAGATAAAAAATTGTTTTGGATAGACGACAAAAAACAATTTATGCACCAAGGAACTTGGTCGAGACCCATAACGGATAAAAGTTTTTTCTTAGATGAAAAAATGTTATGGATGGAAAAAAACAACATCGACCATGCGGTAATGCTTAATCTTTCTCAAATTTATTGCAATGGTTGGGACAAGCAAGATGCGGTAGATGCTATCCGTTGGCAAAACGATTTTAACGCTTCGGTGCAGCATCAACATCCTGATAAATTTACTTGTGGTTTTGTGGTGCAGCCATTATACATTGAACATGCGTTAAAAGAAATTGAGCGTTGTGTTAAACAACATAAAATGAAGTTGTTGTGTTTGCCAACCCACTTTTTAAACGCTCAAAATCAGTGGGTTTCTATTGCAGATGAGGTGGTTTTTCCTATTTACGAATTGGCTAGTAAATATAATTTAGCAGTAGAAATTCATCCTTATGATGGTGAAAAAATGGTAGCGTTAAAAGATGAATATTGGCGTTTTCATTTGGTATGGATGATGGCTCAGTCGGCAGATGCTTTGCACATGTTTACCCTTAAAAATATTCCTAATCGTTTTCCAAACATTAGAACTTGCTTTGCACATGGTTGCATGTTGGGTCAAGCCAATTTTGGCAGAAGAGTACAAGGTTTTGAAGGCAGACCGGATTTGTTTCAAGATGTGGAACATCCAAAAACTACGCTCGGACATCCGAATTTGTTTTTTGATACCTTGGTACACGACCCTTACACTTTGCAATTGCTTAAACACAGAGTAGGAAGCAATCAAATTGTTTGTGGGTTAGATGATCCTTACCCTTTGGGAGAAATGGAATCTGTAAAAAATTCTTACCCCGGAAAAGTGTTAGATGATGCTTTAACTCTAAATATCCTCACCGAAGGAGAAGTAAAAAACATTTGGAAAGATAATGTTAGGAAATGGTTGGGGTAGAACCCCTTCCCATTTAAACTCCGGCACAAGTACCTTCCAAACAAGGAATTTTGCCGCAATCTTTTATTCCATTAAATCCTTGGTCAACATTTACCAAATGATTAAAACCTTTTTGATTTAAAATAGAAATTGCAATTAGCGAGCGGTAGCCTCCGGCACAGTGTACATAATATTCCTTGTTTTTGTCCAATTGTTTGTATTGGTGATTAATGTCGTCCAAACAAAGGTGAATAAGGTTGTTATGCTCCATTTTTCCTGCGTTTATTTCCCCTATTCTTCTAACGTCCACAACAGTAGTTTCAGGAGTTAATTGTTGAGCAAACTCATCAGGAGTAACAGAAGTGATATTGTCTGTTTCGTAACCTGCATTTTCCCATGCGGCCATGCCGTTTTCCAAGTAACCATAACAATGGTCGTAACCAACCCTGGCTAATCTTGTAACTGCCTCTTCTTCCCTTCCTTTTGGAGCAACAATAACGATGGGTTGTTCTAAATTTTCTATAAGTGTTCCTACCCATGGAGCAAAGCCACCGTCCAAACCAATAAAAATTGCATGTGGAATATGGCTTTTGGCAAACTCTTCAGGAGAACGAACATCTAAAATTAGTACGTCTTTATTTTGCGTGAGAGCTTTTACTTTTTCAGCAGAAAGGGCCGTTAAACCTTGTTCAAGAATCTCCTCATAGTGTTTGTTGATGCCTTTATTCATCGCTACATTTTTAGGGAAATATTGAGGAGGAGAAGCTAAGCCGGTAATTACTTCAACAATAAAGTCTTCTTTTGTCATATCAGCTCGTAAGGCATAATTTTTAACCTTTTGATTGCCTAAGGTATCGAATGTTTCAGAACTCATATTTTTTCCGCAAGCAGAACCGGCACCATGAGCCGGATAGACAATAACATCGTCCGGCAAAGGCATAATTTTGTTCCTTAGCGAATCAAACAAATGTCCTGCAAGGTCTCTTTCTGTAAGGTCGGACTTTACCGCTAGGTCAGGTCTTCCAACATCGCCTATAAACAGTGTGTCTCCGGTAAATATAGCTTTTTCTGTATGGTTTTCATCTAAAAGCAAGTAGGTGGATGATTCCATGGTATGTCCGGGAGTATGAAGTAGCTTTAGGTGGATATTACCGATGGGGAATAGTTCGCCATCTTTTGCTGAGTGAAATTGATAGGCAGCTTCGGCATTTGGCCCCAATACAATAGTGGCTCCGGTTGCTTTTGCTAAATCAAAATGTCCGGAAACAAAATCGGCATGAAAATGAGTTAAAAATACATATTTAATAGTGGCATTCCTTTTTTTTGCCATTTCCAAATAAGGTGTCGTTTCTCTTAATGGATCAATAATAGCAGCTTCTCCATTTGATTCAATGTAGTAGGTAGCTTCTGCTAAGCATCCGGTATAAAGTTGTTCGATGTACATAGTTTTAAAGTTTTAGTGAGTTAAAATTTAAGTTCATTAATGATGATTAATATTCCGGCAACCATTACAAACCAACCGAAAGCTACTTTAAGATTAGCCCCGTTAATTTTTTTGGAAAGTAAATTGCCTGCAAGCATTCCGCTTAATGCAAAAACGGAAAACAAAATTATCAAATTCCAGTCGATTATTAAATTGGACAGACTTCCTGCAAAACCAAATGCAGAGTTTAGGGTTACAATTAGCAATGAAGTTCCCACAGCATTTTTCATGGGTAAATCAGCTATTTTTATAAGTGCCGGTACAATTACAAAACCACCTCCAATTCCAACAAAACCTGTTAAAACTCCTATTAATATGCCACCTATAAAGTTAATAACACCGTTATTTTTGTTCAGGTTGATGTCTGCTTCTGTAGAACGTTTTTTTATCATAAAATAAGCTGAAAACATCATGGTAAGTGCCAATAAAACCATTACCATCATTTTCTTGGTAATAAGTATTCCATTGACGGAAAGTAATTCGTTTGGAATGGCCGGCATTAAGAATTTACGAGTAATGAAAATCGATAAAACTGTAGGAATACCAAAAAGAAGGGCTGTTTTATAGTTTACCAAGCCTTGTTTGTTTTTTAGAAAAACACCAATTAAACTAACTAATCCGACTAAAAATAAAGAGTAAGCAGTAGCGGTGTTTGCATCTTCAACATGAAATAAATATACTAAAATAGGTAGGGCTAAAAACCCTCCGGAACCTACCAAGCCTAATGCGATTCCCACAAAAATTGCTGCTATATAGCCAATCATCTCCATTTATTCTTGACATTTATTTACACAAACTACTATTTCTGCCAAGCGTTGGTGTTTTAAGTAATAATAACAATGTTTTCCTTCTTTGTCCATGCTTACCACTCCTTTGTTTTTTAAAATACTTAAATGGTGAGAGGCAACAGCTTGTTCAATTTTGAGTGTTTCATGAATTTCGGTAACCGACTTTCTTTGGTTGTTTTCTAACAGCTGAACAATGGCTAAGCGTATAGGATGTGCTATGGCTTTCAGCATTTCGGAAGCTTGGTATAATTTGGTTAATTTGTTTGACATATTGTATTAATATATATAGATATTTATATACAAAATTACCCACAATAATTTAACTACAAAATATTTTAAGAAAAATTAATGAAAAAGCTTATTCAAATAATTTTTTAAGCTCTGTTGCTTCAGACGGTTTCATTTTTCCGGCAAGAATTAAGCTCAATTGCCTTCTTCTTAAAGCACCTTCATAACGTTCTTTTTCTTCTTCGGTTTCCGGAATTAGTTCAGGAACGCTAATAGGATTTCCTAATTGATCTACAGCTACAAAAGTATAAATAGCATTGTTGCAATGTTTTTTCTTTCCGGTGCGATGGTCTTCTACATAAACATCAATAAACACTTCCATTGACGAATTAAATGTTCGGGAAACTTTGGCCTCTAGCGTTACTATATCACCTAATTTTATGGGATGTGCAAAAGAAACATTGTTTACCGAAGCTGTTACAACAACTCTGTTGCTACAACGCTGAGCAGCTATTGCCGAGCATATATCCATTAAATGTAACAAACGTCCTCCCATTAAATTACCCAACGTATTGGTGTCGTTAGGTAAAACAATTTCTGTCATCATGGTATAGGTTTCGGCAGCTCTTTTAGTTTTCATACTTGGAGGTTTTATTTTAGGCAAAATTACCAACAAAAAAATGATTGTATGTGATTATTGTCATAGCATGAGCGTTTTATTTAAAAAAATCATTCATAAAACTACTTGATAATGAGTAAACAATGTGGAAGTCAAGGATTAAATTAGTGGTTAGGTTAAATGGGATTTTCATTTTTCATTATTTTTATCGAAAAAACTGAGTTAATGAGGTACCTTATCACTTGTATTTTTCTTTTTTTTCAGACACTAGTTGTTGCACAAAATATGGATAGCTTGTGGGCAGAATATGAAAAATATACCACCAATGATGACACCTTGATTTTAAGTTCCATTTACAAGATTACTAAAGCAAATAAATTTTCTCAGCCCGATACATGTTTACATTTACTTCAAAGAGGGTTAGAAGTTTCTGAGAAAACCAACTACAACGTTTATGTGCCTTTTTTTTATGAAATATTGGGTGATATCTATTGGCAACTTACTCAATTTCAAAAATCTATTCAATATTATGAATTGGCAGTTTCCACTTATAAAGATTTAGGAGAAAATGTAAATGTAGGATATATGCACGCTAACATAGGCTATGTTTACATGGATTTGGGTAATTATAAAATGGCGTTAAACGAAATGCAAAAAGCACTTACCATTGCAAAAAAAGAAGCTAATACAGACTTAGAAGTGCTTTCTCATACTTATTTGGCAAATGTATATTCATTATTAAACCAATTTGATAAAGCTATCTTGTCCTATAAAAGTGCGTTGCAATATTATCTTAAAAACGGACAGACAAAAAATGCCCAAATGTGTTACAACAACATTGGAACAATTTTTTTTCAAGATAACCAACTAGACAGTGCTGAAATATATTTTCATCAATCGTTGGCTATGGGTAAAAAAATAGGAGACACCAAAAACATAGCTAATGGCTTGTTAAATTTGGGAAGTATAGCTTACAAAAAACAAGAATTTGAAGTGGCTAAATCTTTTTATAACGAAGCATTGTCCTACAATTTACAAAGAGGTGATGAATCTCAACTGTTTAAGAATTACATTAATCTCAGTAATGTTTACTATAATTTAAATGATTTCAAATCTTCTTACGATTATGCATTGAAAGCGAAAGAAATTGCGGAAAAAACCAATAATATAAAGGCAAAAAGTAGTGTTTTGGCAACACTTGCCAGTTACTACAAAAGAAAAAAAGATTATAAAAAAGCATTAGAAAATTTTGAACTTCATGTGCAATTAGAAGATTCTATATTAGGAGCAGAACAAACTAAGCAAATAAATGAATTGGCTGCAAAGTATGAAAATGAAAGAAAGGAGTTGGAAATTCTAAATCTTGAAAAAGATAAGCAGCTTAAGGAAGTGTTATTATCTGAAAAAGAAATCAAACTGCAACAAGAAGGAATGTATAGAGTAGGGCTTATAATAGGAATTTTGTTCGTTTTTATTATTGCGGTTTTTATTTTTATTGGATATAGAAATAAGTCTAAATCGCACGCAATTATTTCTAAACAAAAGCATGTAGTAGAGGAAAAAAATAGAGAAATAACAGATTCTATTATTTATGCCAAACGAATTCAGGAAGCTACGTTGCCATCCAGGAATTTATTAATGGAGACATTAAAAAATGGCTTTGTTCTATACCGACCAAAAGATATTGTTTCGGGCGATTTTTATTGGTTAGAGCAAAAAGAAGATCAACTATTTTTTGCAGCAGCCGATTGTACCGGGCACGGGGTTCCGGGAGCAATGGTAAGTGTAGTTTGTTCTAATTCTTTATCGAAAGCATTGTTAGAAGATAATATTGTTGTTCCGGGAGAATTACTAGATAAAACAAGAGAGCTAGTAGTTCAACGTTTTGCTAAAAGTGGGGAAGATGTAAAAGACGGAATGGATATCGCCCTATGTAGTTTAAGATTTGATGTTAATGGGTTGAAGTTAAACGACCCCGATACAACTGCTTTGTTACAATATGCAGGAGCAAATAATCCGTTGTGGATAATTAGAAACCTCGAACCTCAAACCTCGAACTTTGAACTTATTGAAATTAAACCCAACAAACAACCGGTTGGTAAATACTTTAGAAACGAGCCTTTTACTACCCATGTCGTTGAA
Organism: Vicingaceae bacterium; assembly: GCA_035305805.1. Taxonomy (GTDB): domain Bacteria; phylum Bacteroidota; class Bacteroidia; order Flavobacteriales_E; family Vicingaceae; genus BRH-c54. The sequence goes on from DATGOR010000207.1 coordinate 7,161, forward strand.
TTAAAAAAAGGAGATACCATTTATATATTTACGGATGGTTTTGCCGATCAATTTGGTGGACCAAAAGGCAAAAAAATGATGTATAAACCTTTTAAGGAGTTGTTACTCTCTATTCAAAATAAAAGTATGGACGATCAAAAGATAATTTTAGAACAACATTTCGATAACTGGAAGGGTGAGCTTGAACAAGTTGACGATGTTTGTGTGATTGGAGTAAGGATTTAATGAAAAATATGATTTAGAGCAACTTGATAGTATAACTTTAAAGAAATTTATTAAGTTTATAAAAAAATAGACCCATGCAAAACGTTATATTTAAACTAGTATTTTTATTTACGCTTTTGCTGAGCGGAAATTTAATTATAGCTCAGCATAATCATTCACATCCCCATGAACATGAAGAAAATTCTTCAAATAAAGTAGAGCACCTTTCATTTAAAGATACATTTTTTGGTAGTGAAAATAACTTTCAGGTATGTTATCCAAAAGACCATAGAAAT
>DATGOR010000208.1:0-14923 GCA_035305805.1 Vicingaceae bacterium
TAAAAAAAGAAAGAAGGAGGTAACAATGAAAAGAATATTAGTAATATTATCCTTAGTAGTTCTGTATTCATGTAATAAACAGAACGGAGAGCTTATTGGAGTTCAAGGAAGAGAAGAGTGGTATCAGCCAGATCCATTTGGCATGTTGTTTATCCCAATGGGAAGCTATAACATGGGGCCGTCCGACCAAGATGTACCTTATGCTTTAACTGCTCAATCTAAAACAGTTTCTGTTCAGGCATTTTATATCGATCAAACAGAAATTTCAAACAATGAATACCGTCAGTTTGTATATCATGTAAGAGATTCAATTGCTCGAAGAATATTAGGAGAAGAGGTGGACGAAGAATACTACTTAAATCTTATGAACGAATGGGAGGAAGAATATGATGTGCCTCAAATTAATTGGTATGCTAAATTAAAGTATGGTGACCCAAAACAACCTGAAATTAGAGAGGCATTAGAGCCCATGTATTATAGTGTTGGTGAGCGTTATTTAGGAAGTAGACAGATTGATACTAGAAAATTAAATTACACCTACTACTGGATAGATTTTAGAAGTGCGTCAAAAAGATCAAACAGAGATGCTTTAAATGGTTCTGAAGGTGCAAGACACGCCTTTTCTATGGATAGATCTAAATTTATTATGCGTGATGTGATTAATGTTTATCCGGATACTTTAGCTTGGATACATGATTTTACCTACTCATTTAATGAGCCAATGACTCAAAATTATTTTTGGCATCCAGCTTATGATGATTATCCGGTGGTAGGAGTGTCTTGGAAACAAGCTACAGCATTCTCTATATGGAGAACAAGGTTATTGCACAAATATCTTGTAGAAATAGGAAGTACTATTGTAAATGATTTTAGATTGCCTACAGAATCTGAATGGGAATATGCTGCAAGAGGAGGATTGGATTTAAGCCCTTATCCTTGGGGAGGTCCTTACATAAGAAATGCTAGAGGATGTTTCTTGGGTAACTTTAAACCAATGAGAGGTAATTATATTGATGACGGTGGTTTCCACACAGTAAAAATCAATTCTTACAACCCAAATGATTATGGACTATATTGTATGGCAGGAAATGTTGCAGAATGGACAAGTAATGCTTTTGATGAGTCTGCTTATAACTTTGCTCATGATTTAAACCCTGATTTTATGTACGATGCAAAAGATGATGAGCCGGAAGTGTTGAAAAGAAAAGTAATTAGAGGTGGGTCATGGAAAGATATCGGGTATTATTTACAGACAGGAACAAGAACCTATGAATACCAAGATACAGCAAAATCTTACATTGGATTTAGATGTGTAATGACCTACTTAGGTAGAGCAAAAGATGATAATTTATAAAATTTTTAATAACGTAAAACCTATCTTGAATTATATATTAACTTTTAAAAATTAAAAACTATGGGATTTATTGAATTTTTATTTGAAACCAAAAAAGGTAAAACCATCATGGGGATTCTCTATGGTGCGGGTGCAGCAGTTGTAATTGTTGGAGCACTATTTAAAATTATGCACTGGCCGGGTGCCGGTCCGATGCTTGTAATCGGGTTGAGTACTGAGGCATTGATATTCCTCGTGTCGGCATTTGAACCTCAACACTTACCATTAGACTGGACACTTGCTTACCCGGAATTAGCAGGAATGGATGATGAAGATGGACATGGAGCTAAAGGAAAAAACAAAGGGTCTGTAACAGAGCAATTAGATAACATGTTAGAAGAAGCTAAAATTGGTCCTGAACTAATTGAAAGCTTAGGACAAGGTTTAAGAAGTTTAAGCACTAACGCAAATAAATTATCTGAAATTTCTGATGCTTCTGTAGCTACCAACGAATATGCAGATAGTTTAAAAAATGCTTCAGTAAAAGTAACTGCTTTAGCTGGTACTTATGAAGAAGCTTCTCAAGCCTTAACTGGTCTTTCAAGTGCAGCCGAATCAGGAACATCCACAGGAGATAATCTTAAGAAAATGGCTTCTACTTTAGAGGCACTAAATGCTTCTTACGAATCTCAATTACAAGGTTCTCAGCAACAAGCTGAAACAATGCAAGCGATGTATTCAGGTATTACTGCGTTAATGACTAACCTATCTGAATCGGTGGAAGATACCAAACGTTATAAAGAGAACATTGCTGAGTTATCTACTAACTTAACAGCTCTTAATAACATCTATGGCAACATGCTTACTGCCATGAAATCGTAACTAATTATTTTTTGTTAAACTTTAAAAATTAAAGAATTATGAGTGGAGGAGATTTACCACCAAGGCAGAAGATGATTGGTATGATGTACCTTGTATTAACTGCTTTGTTAGCGATGAACGTTTCTAAAGATATTTTAGATGCCTTTATAGTTGTAAATGGCGGTATTGAGAATTCAACCGAATCATTTGCTGATAAAACAGGTATTTATTATACTGCATTTGCTAGTGCAGCAGCCGAGAGTGATGTTGCTAAAAAATACCAAGAAAAGGCAAATAAAGTTAAAAAAATGTCTGATGACCTATATGAACATATAGCCAACTTAAAAAAACACCTGATACAAAAAACAGATGGACTTCCTGATGGAGCTCCGGATAGTTTATTCCATATCACGAAAGTACAAAGTAAAGATAACTACGACATTCCTACTTTAGAAATGGGGTTAGCTGACCCTGCTAAACCAAAAGATGGAGATTGGTCGGCTGTTAATTTAAAAAATAGACTTAACACATTCAAAGCGGACGTGTTAGCCTTATTTGCTGAGAACAAAGAAGCTCAAAAAATGATGGAACAGTCTTTATCAGTTTTGGACACTCCGGATCCTCCTAAAGGTTCAGGAGACGACAAAAACTGGGAATCAGCTAATTTTTACCATGTGCCTTTAGCTGCAGTAATTACCATTTTATCTAAAATGCAATCAGATGTTAGAAGTGCAGAAGCTGAAGCAGTAGCCAAACTTTATGAAAACATTGATGCCGGATCGGTTTCGTTTAGTAAAGTAGATGGTTTTGCTTTTGCTAAAAAAGCGTATGTAATGGATGGCGATAGCTTTCAAGCTGAAATTTTTACTGCTGCTTACAACGATTTAGAAAACCCTGACATTTTTATCGGTAAATACGATAGTGCTTTAGTAGCTAATGGTGAAACCGATGAAACTAAAATTATGCAAGGACCTAAAGGAGAGTCATGGGAAAGTACCAATGGAGGAAAAGATGGCTGGTTTCAATTAAAAGAAGTAGAAGGTGGTAAAGGGTACCTTAAGATTAAAGAAGGCATTGGTTTACACGAATGGCAAGGAATCATTAAAGTTAAAACTAAAAAAGGGCCAAAAATCTATCCTTTCGACCACACTTTTGAAGTAGGAAAGCCTTCTACAACCGTAGCAGCCGAAAAAATGAACGTGTTCTATATTGGAGTGGATAACCCGGTATCTATCTCTGCTCCGGTACCAAATTTCAGTGCTTCAGGACCAGGATTATCTAAAACCGGTAAAGGTTATGTAATGCGTCCTCCTAAAAATGCTAAAGAAGTTACTATTACTGTAACTGGCGAGGATGATAAAGGCAACAAACAAGTTTTAGGAAAAGCTCCATTTAGAGTAAAAAGAATTCCCGATCCTGTATCATCGATTGTAGGAAAATCAGGTTCATTCTCCATTAAAAAAGCTGCTTTAAATGCAGCGGGTACTGTACAAGCTCAAATGGATAACTTTGATTTTGAAGTTAATGTAAATGTTTCTTCATTTAAGTTTTCTACTGTTGTTTCAGGGATGATTACAGAAGAAAAAGTAAATGGATTTAGATTAACTGGTCCATGTAAAAATATGATTAGTAATTCAAAAAGAAACCAGAAGTTTTATATTGAGGATATTAAATGTAAAATGCCTGACGGATCTACTAGAACATTAGCACCAATAATTATTACGGTAATTTAATTTATACCAATTAACTAATCAACGAACAAAGAAAGAAGGAGGTAAATTATGAAACTTGTCAGAATTGGAACATTATTGTTAGGAGGGGTATTACTTTTCTCCGGGTTAGAAGCTACAGCACAAGATTTAAAAGTGTTGGATAAACCTTGGGTAAAAGAAAATACACCAACTAGACGTGTTATTCCTTATACACATGTAAGAGAACAAGACGTTATGTGGCATAGGAGAATATGGAGAGAGATTGATTTAAGAGAAAAAATCAACCATCCTCTTTATTACCCAACAAGCAAAATTGATGATAGAAAATCATTGTTTGATGTAATAAAAGATGCGGTTCTTTCCGGAGAGCTTTCTGCTTATGACCCAAGTGATGATGAATTTAAAATTAAACTGACCCCTTCTGAGGCGATGGCAAAAATGGGAGATACCATTTCTATTTTTGTTGAAGACCCTGAAACATTCGAGTTAGTAGAATCGAACACCTATCAAGAAATTAATAGTGTGGATGTAATTAAATACCACATGAAAGAAGATTGGTTTTTTGATAGAGAACGTTCTATTATGGATGTAAGAATTATGGGTATCGCTCCTTTAGTTAGTGTGCTAGATGAAAATGGTGAGTTTAAGGGGTTAAAAAACGTTTTTTGGATTTATTTCCCTGAAGCACGTTATGTTTTTGCTAATTACGATGTGTTTAACAGACACAATGACGCAGAGAGAAGAACGTTCGAAGATATTTTTTGGAAAAGAATGTTTAACAGCTATATCATCAAGCGTTCAAATGTTTATGATAGAATGTTAATAGATTACAAACTAGGAATAGACAGATTATTAGAAGCAGAACAAATTAAAGAAGAAATCTTTAATATGGAACACGATGTTTGGCACTTTTAATATTACAAATACATAAACACAAAAAGAGAGGGCTACAATTTTGTAGCCCTCTCTTTTTGTAAATGAAGTTGTTTAACAGTCCACTTTATAATTAACAATTTACATTGATTATTGCAATGAGCTAACACTCATCGCTAAAAAATTACGCTCCTTCGGAGCTTTAGCTCCGAAGGAGCGTAATTTAAACAGAATAAAGTGCAGCTCTATTCTTAAAAGAACATAAGATTAATTCATTTTCATGGTTATATTTGGACTTTAAACAACTTCTATAAGTTAGTTACATGAAGAATCAATAACCTAATTTTTTTCTTACATTTTTCAACACAGGAGATGCAACATTTCTAGCTTTTTCAGCTCCTTGTAGTAAAATTCTATCTACCTCTTCAAGATTATTCATGTAATGGTTAAATAACGCTCTTTCTTTTAAGAATTTATTACAAATCAATTCATAAAGAGCTTGTTTAGCATGTCCGTAACCGTAATTACCTCCTTCGTAATTGTTTTTCATTGCTAACAACTGCTCTTCCGTTGCGAGCAAACTGTATAATTTATAAACAATACAAGTGGAAGTGTCCTTAGGTTCTTCTAAAGGTGTGCTGTCAGTTTGTATAGACATAACCTGTTTTCGTAATGTTTTATCATCATAGAAAATATTAATTAGGTTATTTCTAGATTTACTCATTTTTTCACCATCTGTACCGGGAATTAACATCCCGTCTTTTTGGATAACAGCTTCCGGCAAAATTAGCGTTTCGCCCATTAGGTGATTAAACCTCCCGGCTACATCTCTTGTAATTTCTAGGTGTTGCAATTGATCTTTACCCACAGGAACATAATTTGCTTCGTAAAGTAAAATATCAGCTGCCATCAACATTGGATAGGTAAATAAGCCTGCATTAACGTCTTCTAAGCGATCAGCTTTATCTTTAAAGGAATGTGCAAGGGTTAACCGCTGGAAAGGAAAAAAACAGCTTAAATACCATGAAAGTTCAGCAACTTCCGGCACATCTGATTGCCTGTAAAAAGTAGTTGTATCCGGATTTAGTCCACATGCCAACCAAGCAGCAGCTGTTCTATAGGTGTTGTCTTTAAGTGTTTTTGGATCTTTTATTTGGGTGAGCGAATGTAAATCGGCAATGAACAAAAATGCATCATTTTTGCTATCGTTTGCCATTTCTATAGCCGGGAGTATCGCCCCTAATAAGTTTCCTAAGTGTGGAGTTCCCGTACTTTGTACTCCTGTTAATATTCTTGCCATAGGGCAAAAGTAAATTTTTTAATTTAACCCGTGGTGTGCTTGGAAGAATTTTCAATAAAAATGATGTCAGTTCGAGTTTTTTTTCGCAAAAAAAGTATCGAGAACACACCATTTTTATTGAAAATTTGTGTTCTCGATACTAATTTCATTCATTCCAATCGTGAAATTAACTCGAACTGACAAATTTTCTTCCAAATGTACCACGGGTTTTAATTTATTGAAACTGTATAAAACAACTTCTTTTACAGATAAACTTTTATACTTTTGTACTCGAATGAAAAAGCTAAAAGAGATACTCGGTGGAATTTGGAAAATACATGTAATTATGTGTTTCATCACTTTTTTACTGTTTTTTTATCCGTTTTATTACTATTACTTAGGAAAAGGAAAGGAACGTAAATTTCGTAAAGCCTTTCGTTTACTATACTTTCACACCAAAATACTATTGATTTTAACCGGAGTAAAAGTTAAATTATTTCATAAAAAAAACATTAAAAAAGATCAGGTTTATGTTATTGCACCCAACCATTCTTCTTACTTGGATATTGTGATTTTGTACCAAACCTTTTCCAACTATTTTGTTTTTATGGGAAAAGAAGAATTAGCAAAAGTGCCAATTTTTAATATCTTTTTTAAAAACATGAATATTACGGTTAACCGAAAAAATAGAATGTCAGGGAAAAGAGCAATGGATAGGTGTGCTGAAGAATTGAAAAAAGGAAATAGTGTAGTAGTTTTTCCTGAAGGAACCATTCCGAAACACACCCCAAAATTGGGGAATTTTAAACCAGGGGCTTTTAAATTAGCTATTGAAAACCAAGTGCCCATTGTTCCGATAACATTTTTAGACAACTACAAACGACTAGAAATGAAAGGATTATTTTCTGGTAAAGCAGGACCGGGAAAAGCAAGGGCTGTAATACACGAACCCATATCAACTATTGGTCTAACTGAAAAAGATTTGATACCTTTACAAGAAAAAGTGAATGCTATTATAGAAAATGAATTAAAAAAACATGGCTGTAGATAAAGATACTGTTACAAAAATAGCCCAATTGGCTAAGTTAGAATTTGATGAACAAGCAGCGACATCTATTCAAAATGATTTGAGTAGAATGTTAGACTTTGTCAATAAACTGAATGAAGTAAACACCGACCAAGTGGAACCTCTAGTGTATATGCTTAACGAAGAACCTGAGTTGAGAACAGATGTGGTAGAACAGAACATTTCTCAGCAAGAAGCTTTGAAAAATGCTCCTGAAAAAGACACAGACTTTATTAAAGTACCAAAAGTGATTAAACGATAGAAATGTGTTAGCATTTTTAATAACTATTACCTATTTTTTTCTGATTTGCTTTTTTATCTATAAGCATCCCTTTTTTCATATCAAACAATTTAATAAGCTTTTATTACCCTCTATTTTTACCATAAAAATATTCGTTGCGGTATTTTTCTACTTAATTTATACATACTACTACACCGATCGTCAAACAGCCGATATTTTTAAATTTTATGATGACAGTTTGCTGTTGTATGATGTATTTAAAGAAAGTCCCAAAGACTTTTTTCGGTTGATTGTTAATCAAGAAAACACACCTCTTCAGCAGGCCTATGTTGCACAAATGAATTTTTGGAATAATTCCAATCCAAACGAATGGTACAACGATAGCCGCCTGATGATTAAAGTTAATGCTCTTTTACAATTCATTTCGTTTGGCTATTACGGTGTTCACTTAGTGGTTTTTACTTTTTTATCCTTTGTTGGGTTTACGCTTATCTTTAGAGCATTAGAACCTTTTTTTTATTCAAAAAAACAATTGCTGGTAGTGGTATTTTTTATTCCTTCCGTAATGTTTTGGTCTTCCGGTGTAAGCAAAGAGAGTCTGCTTTTTTTAGGGCTAGGTTTGTTTTTATATGCTTTTTTTAAACCCTCCAACATTAAAAAATGGCTACTGTTGTTATTGGCTATGGTGGTGCTGTTATTAATAAAACCATATATAATATTATTGATTTTACCCGCTTTTGTGATTTATAGTTTGATAGAAAAGTATCAAATAAAAACACCCGTCATTATTTATTTAACAACTTACGTAGGTTTATTTTTAATGACGGTTTTAGCAGGTCATTTTTTCCCTCAATACAATGTGGTTTCGCAAATAGTAACCAAGCAAAATAACTTTATAAACATGGCTCAAGGAGGGGTTTATATGAATAATAATGAAGGAGAAGTTAGAGTGCCTTATGAAAAAATAGAAAATGTTATTTTTATTAACGATACACTTTGCCGAATAAAATTAAATACCTCTTACGAATTCAGGCAAAAAGGCACAACTAATTTTATTCCTGTAGCTCAAAACACCAACGATACCACTATTTATGAGGTACATTTTAATCAAGCCCCTTCAGGAAGTTTAATACACACGCAAAAAATAGAAAACCATTGGATGGATTTATTATTATCGCTGCCCAAAGCTTGGTATCATGCGATGTTTAAACCATTTTTGCTGTCTTCAAAAAATCCATTATTACTACTAAGTGGAATAGAAAATTGTTGTGTTTTTCTATTAATGATAGTTGCTGTTATATTCAGAAAACAGCAATTAAAACTTAACCTGATAGTACTCTTTTTAATCGCTTCAACAATTTTAATGATGTTTGTTGGATTAACTACTCCTGTAATGGGAGCAATTGTTCGCTATAAAATCCCAGCAGTGCTTTTCTTGGTGTTAGCTTTATTGCTGATAATGGATTTCCAACATCCTTTTTGGAAAAAACTTTTAAAAAGAAACTCCCATTAAACAAATATCATCTATTTGTTCTTGGTTGTTTTTCCATTCTTTAAGCATTAACCTTAATCGTTCTTTTCTTTCCGAAACAGGAAGGGGATTAATTTCTAGCAACCAATTTTTAAGTCCTTTCCATTTTAGTTTTTTTCCTTTTTCTCCACCAAATTGATCAGGGAGTCCATCTGAGCATAAATAAACACTCTCCCCTTTTTGCAACTCAAAAGTATGATTCACATAATTGCTTTTAGTTTCTGCTAGAGAATAACCTATCGATGCTTTGGTGCCTTTTGTTTCAAATAATTCATGATTAACTACTCTAAAAAGTGAATGGTTAGCTCCGGCAAAGTTTAAGGTGTTTTGTTTCTCGTCCCAACAACATAACCCCATGTCAAAACCATCACTGATACTCTCGTTAGATTGTTTAAAAAGCTCTACTAACAAATTATCTAACTCTGTAAGAATTTCAGCAGGCTGAACAAATTGTTTTTCTAAAATTACTTTGTTTAATAAGTTAAATGCAATAAGGCTAACAAAAGCTCCCGGCACGCCATGACCGGTACAATCTATTACTGAAAAAAATTTTTTTGTGCCTACTTTTTCTGTCCAATAAAAATCGCCACTTACAATGTCTTTCGGTTGATAAAAGATAAAACTTTGTTTTAACAACGATTTTACTTTGCTGTCGTTAGGTAAAATTGCCAATTGGATTCGTTTTGCATAATGAATGCTATCGGTGATGGCAATGTTTTTATAAGTTATTTCATTTCTTTGAAGCTCAATTTTTTTAAATGCATCAGTTAGTTGTGAGTTTTTACGTTTTATTTCCTCTGTTTCAGAGGTAAGTGCTTTTAACTGAAATTCAAACTCTATTTTTTTTAGTTGTTGTGCATTATTCTTTTGAAGTAGATCTTCTTTAATGTCGTTGTGTTTTCTTAGGAAACTATACGCTTTTTCGTATTCATTTATTTGCTGAAAAGCTTCCGCAAGCAGTTCATAAATAGGGATAGTGTCTTCTTTAGAGTTTCTTTTTTGTGCTATGGCAAGAACTTCATCCAAAGATTGTATTGCCTCATCAGTTTGGTTTTGTTTGAGCAAAATGGATGATTTCATAGTGCCCGATGCAATAATAATTTGCCAATAATTACTTTCTTTACCGTATGCTAACCCTTTTTCCAAATACCTTAGGGCTGTAGCATAATCTTTTTTAAAAAAATTCACTTCGCCAATATTGTGATTTACAATGGCTTTAATGTTGGTGGTGAGGTTAGGAAAGTTCAAACAAATATCAAAATACTTTAGCGCGTTGTTGTAATCGCCCATTACGGTATAAGTATCGCCAATATTGTTGTAGGTGCTTAGCTGCCCCATATTGTCGTTTATTTTTTTTCGTAATTCCAAGCATTTTAAATTACATTCTAATCGTTTTTGGTAATCTTTTAAAAAATTATAGATACCACCTAAAATATTCAAACAATCAGCCTCTCCTTTATAATCTTTAATAGATTGATATAACTCTTGAGCATGAAGTACGGACTTCATACTTTCTATATAATTGGATGCTTGTGAATAACAAACAGCAATTTGTTTGCTGCAATCTGCCAGTAATTTAGTGTCAAAAATAGCAGCAGCTAATTTTTCTGCCTCACGGGCTTTGGTAATGGCATCCGGCAGCTGTTCGTCCATCATTTTTAATGACGTTTCTAAAAGTGAGGTTATTTGCTCTTTAATGTCCGGCATAATGGTTTTTAACTCCTCAAAGATATCATTTTAAAGTTGAATTAAAAGCCGGTATAGATTTTCTAATGAGGTTGTTTAAAGTCAAAATATAACAATGAAAACGAATTATTTTTTAACAATACGAGGCATTTTTGAGAAGCATAGCCATAGCTATGGTTAGAGAAAATAACGATGTAGTGTGAAAAAAGAAACATTTTTTAATTTATAGTAGGGACTTTAAACAACCTCAAAGCTTAACAACAACAAAACCAAGTGCCAATATTGTTTGGCTTTTTTCGTTAAATTCGTAGCAAAATTTTAAACTCATGAACATACGATTATTATTAGTTTTATTATTGTTGAACGTATCTGTTTACGCACAATTGCACACTTACAAATGGACCAATGGTAATAAAAAAGCCGAAGGTGTTGTAAAAGATGGTTTGGAACAAGGTAAATGGACTTTTTGGAGCAAAGATGGTGTAATTCAACAAGAAGTTACCTACAAAGATGGTGAATTTGAAGGTCTTTACACCAACTACAATGAAGAAGGGAAAAAAGTGGAACAAGGGTATTTTTTACGCTCTATGAAGCATGGAGAATGCAAAGTTTGGTTCGACAACGGACAATTAAAAATGGTAGGGTTTAACAAAATTGGTTACAGAGACAGCTTATGGACATTTTACTACCCATCAGGCAACAAAAAGGAAGAAGGGTATTTTGAAAGAGATGAACGCATTGGGGAATGGAATGCTTGGCACGATAACCAACAACCCAAAAGTAAATTTTTATTTGAAAAAAATGCGGTAAAATTAATTAGCTATTGGGATGAAAAAGGCAAACAGTTGGTTAAAAATGGTACAGGCAATTTCATTGATTATTATGAAAATAAAAACCCCATGGTTTCCGGTGCCTATAAAGATAGTCTTAAATCCGGATTATGGATAGAATATGCCGAAAATGGGGTAAAAATTGCTGAAGGAAAATACAAAAATGGATGGAAAGAGGGGAAATGGACTAACTTTTTAGATGATGAAACGCTATTTTCTGAAGCACATTATGAAAAAGGATTACCAACAGGCACTTGGAAATATTGGTATCCGAGCGGACAATTAAAAAAGCAAATTACTTATGAAGAGGGTTGGGAAAATGGAACATATACCGAGTGGTTTGAAAATGGGAAAATCAGTGCGGAAGGAACTTATAAAATGGGAAGAAAAGATGGTAAATGGGTGTTTAATTTAGAAAATGGAAATACTGATTTTGTAGGACATTTTAAAGAAGATTTACGAGATGGGTTGTGGACTTTTTACGACTCTAAAGGCAATAAAAGCTATGAAGGAATGTACGAAAAAGACAAAAAAAATGGCAAATGGATTTATTGGTATCCTAATGGAAAAACTTGGAAAGAAGGCGGCTATAAAAATGATTTGAAAGATGATGTATGGAGTTATTACACTGAAGAAGGGCAGTTGGTAATGCAAGGCAAATTTGAAGAGGGCAAAGAAGAGGGCTTGTGGCAATCTTGGTACGACAGCGGAGAACAAAAAGACAAGGGTTATTACAGTAAAGGGTTGATGAACGGAAAATGGGAAGGTTGGTTTATTAATGGAAAGAAAGACTACTCAGGAGAATATAAAAACGGCTTGAAAAATGGTATATGGGAACATTGGTACGAAAACGGTCAGCAGGAACTGCTAGAAACTTATATTATTATCGCTAAAAACAAAAAATCATACTTTAAAGATGGTAAAGAAAAATTTGTAGAAGTAGCCAATGAATTTGATGTTTCCGTAAAAGAAGGAGCTTATTTTGAATGGTTTGAAAACGGCAACCCCAAAACGGAAGGTAATTTCACTAACAACGAGCAAAATGGGAAATGGACGTATTATTACGAAAATGGCAATAAAATGTATGAGCAAACCCTAATTAGTGGTAGGCAAGAAGGGAAAGTAACTTCTTGGTACGAAATAGGAACCATTGAAAGTGAAAAAAATTATAAAAACGGACTGGCAGATGGTAAATGGGTGTTTTATGAAAAACAACAAGGAAAAGTTAAAAGAATAACGTATTTTAAGGAAGGAGAAAAAGTAAAAGAAGAATAACTAAGCCCAATTACAAGGGCAACTTTTGCAAAATTTTCCTTTCTTTTTGAATTTTTCGCAACAAGTTGTTTTCTTTTTTTTCTTTCTAAGCTCAGTAATAGCTTGAGCTTTTTCTTCAAAAACAGATTTATGAGTAACATCCGATTTCATAACACAAATATATTATTTAGAATCATTATAAACAATACCTAAAAAAAGGTATAATTTTGAAAATATTATAAAAATAACCAGATGAAAATTTACACCAAAACAGGCGATAGCGGAGAAACTTCATTATTTGGAGGAGAAAGAGTTCCTAAATACCATTATCGTATTGAGGCTTATGGTACTGTTGATGAGCTTAACTCCAACATTGGATTAATTAGAGATCAAGCAATAGATGAAGCTACCTTTAATACCTTGTTAGAAATACAAGACAGACTTTTTACTTTAGGCTCTAACCTTGCCACAGAACCGGGCAACACCAAAGTTAAAACCCCTCAACTCCAACAAGAAGATATTTTGTTTTTGGAAAATGAAATAGATAAAATGAATGAAAAATTACCCGAAATGCGATCATTCGTGCTTCCTGGAGGACACCCGGTTGTTTCTTATTGCCATATTGCCAGGTGTGTATGTAGAAGAGCAGAACGTTTAGTCGTGTTTTTAGCAGAAAAAGAACCTGTAAATGAAGCTATTATTCGCTATCTAAACCGACTTTCTGATTACTTATTTGTGTTGAGCAGAAAATTTACGCAAGATTTTAATGCCAACGAAATTCCATGGAAGCCAAGATATTAATGGGTTTTCAGATAGTTGGAGTAAGTGAAAAACAGACCTTAAAATTGTTAACTATTTTTTTCTTGCTTATGTAAACAAAAAATCTACTTTTGCGTAACGATAAAAAAGCTCAAAAAAACCATAATTAAACATCACTAAAACTTTGAAATTATGTACTGGACACTAGAATTAGCATCGCATTTAGAAGATGCCCCATGGCCTGCAGATAAAGATGAATTAATTGATTATGCTATCAGAACAGGTGCTCCTTTAGAAGTAATAGAAAATCTTCAGGAATTAGAAGGAGAAGAAGAAATTTATGATAGTATTGAAGACGTTTGGCCGGATTATCCTACCAAGGAAGATTTCTTCTTTAATGAGGACGAATATTAATTGAAGGCAACCAACTTTTTTTGATTATCTAAGCGTAGCATTTGCTACGCTTTTTTATTTCTTTAGATTTCATCTAACTCAAGTAAACTTTCTAATTCAGCAAAATTAGTAGCACTAGAATATAAATATTCATAATCATTTGCCACCCATCCTGCTCTTACCGGATTTTGATGAATGTAATTTATTCTGCTGTCAATCATTTCATTTGATGTTAATTCAACAGCATGATTTTCATGTGTCCAAAACTGCAATTCGTTATTGCGTTTGTTATATTTTGCATGATATTTAAAAATTAACATTAACCATTCTTTCCTACTTTCATTTTCTGCTTCTATAGTTTCTAAAATTGTTTTTGATGTATGCCTTTTAAAGTCTCTGATGACATCCGATAAATTTCCTTCGCTACTTAAAATACAATGAATATGATTTGTCATGACAACATAGCTGTAAATTTTAAGCTTCTTATGTTTTCTGCAATAATCAAAACTATCAATTACAATATCTCGATACACTTTTCTTGAAAAAACATCTGCCCAGCCAACTACCTGGAACGTTAAGAAATATAATCCTTGCTGATTTTTTATTTGATAGCCATCAGACATAATAATACTGTTTAGTTTAAAGAATAGCGTAAGCTATAAAAATAATAAAAAGCGTAGCAAATGCTACGCTTAGATAACTTTTTTTACTTCTAAAAACTAAACTTATAATCAAACTTATTTTTTATCGTCTAATTTAAAGCTGATGGGCAAATTCATTTTTACCTTTACTTTTTTCCCTTGATGTTCGCCCGGAATCCAATCCGGAATTTTTTTCACTACTCTAATTGCTTCATCATCCAACAACTTATTCACCCCTCTTTCAACTTTAACCTGAGTTACTTTACCTTGTTCGTTAATTACATAAGAAACAAATACTTTTCCTTCAATTTTATCATTTTTTGCAGCTTCCGGATAGGTAATATTTGAACTCAAATAACTCATTAAAGCATCCATCCCTCCTTTATATTCGGGCATTTTATCTACAACGTTATAAACTTCGCCATCTATTTTTTTGGCTTTTGTTACTTTTTTAGCATTACTCT
>DATGOR010000209.1:0-8770 GCA_035305805.1 Vicingaceae bacterium
TAGTTGTCCGGGCCAGGCAAACACCTACGATGATTGGGTGTCTTATGATTTCCCTGGTATGCCAACCAATACTCCAATTACGATAGAAATAGTGTCTGGAAATACAGTATTTACTCAGGATGGCTGTGGGATGTACCCAGCCTCTACAGGATTGATAATTATTCCACCGCCACCTACCTATCCGGATATTACAGAGTGTGGAGGTAATGGCAATACAGTAGGGCCATTTAACTTCCCTGCTGGAAATACTTGGACAAATAGTAATCCTGCTATTGGTATTCCCGCAAGTGGATCTGGTAATATTCCGGCATTCACACCAACAAATAGTGCTACACCTCAAACTGCAACTATAACAATGACCAATACATGTGGTACTTCTTCTTTTAACATAACAATAAACCCTTCACCTACACCTATTTTCTCAGCACCTGGTATTGGAGGAGCTTCTGTATGTCCTGGACAACCAGTTACATTTACTGATGCTTCTACTCCAGTTCCAGGTAGTAACATTACAAGTTGGGAATGGGATTTTGGAGACGGATCACCTCCTGTTAATACCCAAAACCCAACACATACTTTTCCTTTAAATCCGCTGAGTTATAATGTAACCTTAACAGTTACAGATGTTAATGGTTGTTCTTCAGAATTGACTCAAACCATAAATTTTGGAGGGCCTACTGCAGATTTTAATACTGGGAATGTTTGTGACGGATTTCCGGTTGGTTTTACGGATGCCTCAACTCCACCAGCAACTTTAACCAATTGGAATTGGGATTTTAATAATGATGGAGTTGTTGATAATACACAACAAAATCCTTCATATACTTATCCTGGGCCTGGTTCTTATCAGGTAGAGTTAATGGTAGAAGCAACGGGTGGTTGTAGGGATTCTATTGTTAAAACAGTAGTCGTCAACCCCAACCCTACTGCTAATTTTAGTGCAAATAACGAATGTTTAGGAACGGCTGTCACGTTTAATGATATGTCTGTTGTTTCTACTGGCAATATCACAGGCTGGGCTTGGGATTTTGGAGATGGCTCTCCAGTTGACAATAATGCTAGCCCAACTCACAACTATACCACGCCCGGAACTTATAATGTTACACTTACTGTAACCTCAGATAGTGGCTGTGTTGATGATATTACTAAAACGGTTGAAGTTTATTCAAACCCTGTCGCTGATTTTTCAGCAGATACTGCTTGTGCCGGTTTTGCTACTACTTTTGCAGATTTAAGCACAGCAGGTAGTGGAGGTAATATTACTAATTGGGCTTGGGATTTTGATAATGATAACAACCCTGATGATATTAATCAAAATCCAACTTATATTTTCCCCGGACCGGGAACATATCCTGTAAATCTTTCCATAACTGATGTTACCGGCTGTGTGCATGATACTACTATTAATATTAGTGTTTCTCCTCAGCCAACGGCAGATTTCACTTATACGAATGAGTGCTATGGAACAGCATCTACATTTACAGATTTATCTTTACCAAACGGAGGCACAATTGCCAATTGGTATTGGGATTTTGATAATGATGGAGTAGTTGATAACACCAATCAAAACCCTACACATATTTATCCTGCACCTGGCAGTTATACTGTTGAGTTACTTATTGAAACAGCCCTTGGTTGCGTAGATTCAATTGTGAAAACAGTTACTGTACACCCCGTTCCTGTGGCTCATTTTGGCCCATCAGATGTTTGTTTAAATACGGCTACACAGTTTTATGATTCTTCAACAGTTTTGACAGGAAATATCATTAATTGGGCGTGGGATTTCGGTGATGGAGTTGGTACCAGTACACAACAAAATCCTTCTTATACTTATGCCAACCCAGGTACTTATAATGCCAATTTAACTGTTACAACAGATAGCGGTTGTACGCATACAGGAACGGTTACAGTAACTGTTCATCCAAACCCTGTTGCTGCTTTTAATGTAAATGACGTATGCCAAAACTTGGCAGCACAATTTACCGATCAGTCAAATGTTACTTCAGGTACAATTAATCAGTGGGATTGGGATTTCGATTTTAATGGTGTAACTCATTACACAGACAACACCAATCAAAATCCATCTAACAATTATGCAGCACCAGGCACTTACAATATAGAATTAATTGTTACTACTCAAGTGGGTTGTTCTGATACAGTTCAAAACCCTGTTACCATATTCCCTATGCCAAATGCCGATTATACCCATACGGATGTTTGTTTTACTGATGCAAATACATTTACAGATATTTCTAATGTATCATCAGGAAATATAACTAATTGGGATTGGGATTTTGATGATGGAAATATTTCTGCCAATCAACATCCAACACATACCTATAATAGTGATGGAGCTTATAATGTAACCTTAACGGTTACAACTGATAATAATTGTAAAGATACCGTTACCCATACGGTTAATGTTTGGTCGTTACCGGTAGTAGATTTTTCACCAACTGAAGTGTGTTTAAATACACCAACACAGTTTCAAGATTTAACCACGGTTAATATTGGCAATAGTGTGGGATGGTCTTGGGATTTTGATGATGGTTCTCCAAATAATAACAACCAAAACCCGACACATACTTATCCTACAGATGGGCCGTTTCAAGTAACACTAGTAGTTACTACAAACTATGGATGTGTTGATTCTGCTACAAAAACAGTTATCATAAATCCTTTGCCACAAGTAAGCTTTACTGCAGATATGCTTTCAGGATGTTCTCCTGTAGTGGTTAACTTTACTGATAACTCAGTAATAAATGCGCCAGGAAATAATGTTCAGTGGTTTTGGAATTTCGGCAATGGAATGACCTCCACACAACAAAACCCTTCAGGAATTTCTTTTGATAATCCTTCTAATACAACGGTTGCAAATTACGGAGTAAGTTTAACTGTTACATCAGATAAAGGGTGTGTTATCAAAGATTCTATTGTAAATATGATTTCTTCTTATCCAATACCTACTGCAGCATTTACTTATGGCCCGGAACCAACGGATATTTATGATGCAGAAATTACTTTTACAGATAAATCAATTATTGGAAGCCAATGGTTGTGGGATTTGGGTGACGGAGCTATGTCTAACGACCAAAACCCGATTCATCATTATGCCGATTCAGGAAATTACTACGTAACCCTTTATATGGAAAATAGTTATGGATGTAAAGATACGACATCAAAAATGGTAAGAATTAAACCAACTTTTGCTATTTGGATTCCAAATACCTTTACTCCTGATGGGGATAATGTGAATGACTTTTTCTTTGCATCCGGTTACGGTATTACGCAATTGGAAACCTTAATTTTTGATAGATGGGGAGTTCTGGTTTACGAGGGGTACCAATTGGATTCTAAATGGGACGGAACCTACAAAGGAGACTTAGGTGTTACAGATGTTTATTCCTACAAAGTAAGAGCAAGGGATTTATTTGGAGAATGGCATGAGTTCATTGGAAAAGTAACTCTTTTGAAGTAAGATTATTAAAATTTATTAATCATAATAAACGCTCATTAGTTCAAAACTAATGAGCGTTTTCATTTATTGAAATACGCTTTTTTAGTAATATTGACTTCCATTTTAAACTAATAATTATGCAAGTTCATCAACCTATTAAGGATTACATTTCTGAGAATAAAGATCGCTTCTTGAGTGAGTTAGTGGAGCTATTAAAAATACCTTCAATTAGTGCTGATTCAAAATACAACAAAGCAACCTATCAAACTGCCGAAGAGGTTAAAAAAAGATTGGTTGAAGCAGGAGCAGATAGTGTTGAAATATGTGAAACAAAAGGACATCCAGTTGTTTATGGAGAAAAAATTGTTGACGCTAATTTACCAACCATATTGATTTACGGACATTACGATGTTCAACCACCAGATCCATTAGATTTATGGACTTCGCCACCTTTTGAGCCTGTAATTAAACCAACAGAAATTCATCCTGAAGGAGCTATTTTTGCCAGAGGAGCTTGTGATGATAAAGGACAAATGTACATGCATGTGAAGGCTTTTGAAGCCATGATGAAGACTAACACGCTTTCATGTAATGTAAAATTTATGATAGAAGGAGAAGAAGAAATAGGGTCTGAAAATTTAGAAACTTTTGTTAAAGAAAATAAAGATAAACTTAAAGCAGATGTTATATTAATTTCAGACACAGGCATTATTGCCAACGACATTCCCTCTATAACGGTTGGATTGAGAGGGCTAAGCTATATGGAAGTAGAGGTAACAGGGCCAAATAGAGATTTGCATTCCGGACTTTATGGTGGAGCAGTTGGCAACCCTATCAACATTCTTTGTGAGATGATAGCTAAATTAAAAGATGATAAAAACAAGATAACTATTCCCGGATTTTACGACAAAGTAGAAATTATTAGTGAAGAAGAACGAGCTGAAATGGCAAAAGCACCTTTCAATTTAGAAGCTTATAAAAAATCCATTGGATTAACAGATGTTGACGGGGAAGAAGGTTATACCACCAATGAAAGAAATTCCATTAGACCCACCTTGGATGTTAATGGAATTTGGGGTGGTTATACCGGTGAAGGAGCCAAAACTGTGTTGCCTTCAAAAGCGTATGCTAAAATTTCTATGAGATTAGTGCCGCATCAAGATTCTGATGAGATTTCTGATTTGTTTACAGCATATTTTAAAAGCATTGCACCACCTTCTGTAAGTGTAAAAGTAACGCCTCATCATGGAGGTACGCCTTATGTTACACCGATAGATTTTTCTGGATATTTGGCTGCCAAAAATGCCATGCAAAAAACCTTTGGTAAAGCACCAATTCCGGTAAGAAGTGGAGGAAGTATTCCAATTGTAGCTTTGTTTGAACAAGAATTAGGATTAAAATCGGTGTTAATGGGTTTTGGATTAGATTCTGATGCCATTCATTCTCCCAATGAGCATTATGGTATTTTTAATTATTTTAAAGGAATAGAAACCATTCCATTATTTTTTGAAGAATTTGCTAGGCTACACCATTGAAAAACATTTTTAAAATAATAGGTAGTATTTTTCTTTGTTGGTCTTTGTTAGGCTGCATGGAATATAAAGAAATTGAGCTTGTTGAGGTAAAACGAGTGTATGTGAAGGTGTTTTCTATTAATGAAATTAGGTTGGCAGTGGATATGCAAATTAATAATCCCAACAAATACAAAGTTGCTGTTACCGAAGCAGAAATGGAGCTTTATATTAAAGGGAAAAAAATTGGCAATACCTTATTAGACAATAAAATTGTATTGCCAAAAAAATCTAATGAGGTGCATCAAGCCATTATTTTAACTCCCGTAAAAGAAATGTCTCCGTCAGCAATTCCTACTTTACTAAAATTGATAGGTCAACCTTCGGCTCCTATTCATCTTAAAGGATATGTTAAAGGAAGAGTAAAAGGCGTGAGTAAAAAAATTCTGGTAGATTACAAAGATGTAGTAAAGCTTTGACTTTCTTTATAAATTAGCGTAGAAATCGGTCTCTATTTTATCACTAGTTTTTACTACTTTTTTAGCCCATTCAATCAGTAATGCTGTTTTTTCATCATCAGTAAGTTGCCAGTTGATGGTTGAAGAATGTAGTCGTTTAGAAATTTCGTACATACTAATTGCCCCTGAAACGGAAATGTTCAAACTTTCTGTAAAACCAAACATGGGAATTTTTACATGTTCATCAGCTTGCTCTAAAACTAAGTCTGAAAGTCCATCTTTTTCAGTGCCGAAAAACAAGGCAAATTTTTCTTCAATAGGTACATTTTCTATAAGGTAGCTTTTAGCATGAGGCGAAGTAGCATAAATTTTATACCCGTCTTTTCTAAGTTGGTTAATGCAATCTTGGGTGTTGTTTTGTTTTTCGTTATGATGATGAATATTCAGCCACTTTGATGCTCCCATCACCACTTTTGGATTGATATTATATTCGTTTTTATTTTCAATAATATGCACATTTTGTACCCCAAAAACATCACAACTTCTTAGTATGGCACTTGCGTTATGTGGCTGAAAAATATCTTCTAACACCACAGTAAAATGATTGGTTCTGTTTGTAATTACTTCCTGAAATATAGCTTGCTTGTTTGCCGAAACAAAACTTAATAAGTGTGCTAAAAATGCTTTATTATTTATTGACATAATAAAGCAAAAATATAAAAAAAGCAGTTAATATGTTTAATTGATATTTTCCAAAAATGAAAATATGTCAGTAGCGGTAGTCAGCAAAAAAAACTTTGACAAAAAATTGCTGCTAAAAGTGAAATTATGTCATACATAAATACCTTAAAATGGAGTGGCACACAATATGACAATATCCCAACCGATAAAAATTAGTATTAACCAAAAAATATAAAATTATGTCATTAAAAATTAAACCATTGGCAGATAGAGTAATTATTGAACCTGCTGCTGCAGAAGAAAAAACTGCCGGAGGAATTATTATCCCTGACACTGCTAAAGAAAAACCACAAAGAGGTAAAGTAATGGCAGTGGGAAATGGGAAAAAAGATGAACCAATGACCGTTAAAACGGGTGATGTGGTTTTATACGGTAAATATTCCGGAACTGAAGTTAGCATTGAAGGTAAAGACTACTTGATTATGAAAGAGTCTGATATTTATGCAATTGTTTAATTAATTAACCATTAAAAAATAAAAAATTATGGCAAAAGATATAAAGTTTAACTTAGAAGCAAGAAATGGCTTAAAGTCAGGTGTTGACAAGTTGGCAAACGCAGTAAAAGTAACCTTAGGACCTAAAGGAAGAAATGTTATCATCGACAAAAAATTTGGTGCACCACATGTTACCAAAGACGGTGTAACTGTTGCAAAAGAAATAGAATTGAAAGATGCTATTGAAAACATGGGAGCACAGATGGTGAAAGAAGTAGCAAGCAAAACTGCCGATGACGCAGGAGACGGAACTACTACTGCTACTATTCTAGCACAATCTATCATCACAACAGGATTGAAAAATGTGGCAGCAGGTGCCAACCCCATGGATTTAAAAAGAGGGATTGATAAAGCTGTAAGTGCTGTTGTGGGAGAGCTAAAAAGTATCTCTAAAAAAGTAGGCAACGACAACGAAAAAATTCGTCAGGTAGCTACCGTTTCTGCCAACAATGATGAGACGATTGGCTCTTTAATAGCACAAGCTATGGAAAAAGTGAAAACCGAAGGTGTAATTACTGTGGAAGAAGCTAAAGGAACAGAAACGTATGTAGATGTGGTAGAAGGAATGCAATTTGACAGAGGATATCTTTCTCCATATTTTGTAACCGATGCAGAGAAGATGATTGTGGAGATGAACAATCCGTATATTTTAATTTACGACAAGAAAATTTCAGGGATGAAGGATTTATTACCTGTTTTAGAGCCAGTAGCTCAATCAGGAAAGCCTTTGTTAATTATTGCTGAAGATGTTGAAGGAGAAGCTTTAGCAACATTGGTAGTAAACAAAATTAGAGCAGGATTAAAAATTGCTACCGTTAAAGCTCCAGGTTTTGGAGATAGAAGAAAAGCCATGTTGGAAGATATCGCAATTTTAACAGGTGGAACACTTATTTCGGAAGAACAAGGCTTTAAATTAGAAAATGTTACTTTGGACATGCTTGGTACGGCAGAAAAAATAACGGTAGATAAAGACAACACCACCATCGTTAACGGTGCGGGAAAAAAAGCTGATATTAAAGCTAGAGTGGAGCAAATTAAAGCTCAAATAAAAACCACTACTTCAGATTATGATAAAGAGAAGCTTCAAGAAAGATTAGCTAAATTGGCGGGTGGTGTTGCTGTACTTTATGTAGGAGCTACCACCGAAGCTGAAATGAAAGAGAAAAAAGACAGAGTAGATGATGCCCTTGCTGCAACAAGAGCTGCTGTAGAAGAAGGAATTGTTCCCGGTGGAGGAGTAGCTTTAATTAGAGCAGAAAAAGGGTTAAAAAACCTTAAAGGGGTTAATGAAGATGAAAATACCGGTATTGCCATTGTTAGAAGAGCATTAGAAGAGCCTATCCGACAAATTATTACCAATGCCGGAGGTGAAGGTGCAGTAGTGGTACAAAAAATTAGAGAAGGAAAAGATGATTTTGGTTACAATGCTAGAACGGAAGAATTTACCAATATGTACAAAGCTGGTATTATCGATCCTACAAAAGTTACCAGAATTGCACTAGAAAATGCCGCATCTATTGCTTCATTGCTTTTAACTACCGAATGTGTAATTAGCGATGAACCTGAAAAAGAAGAAGCCGGAATGCCACCAATGGGAGGCATGGGTGGAGGAATGCCGGGTATGATGTAATACCTCAATACTTTAAAAATAAATTTTGAGAGGCTGTAATTTTTGCAGCCTCTTTTTTATTTTTACCCAAAATTTTAACGAACAATGAAATTCACCAGTAGAAAAGACATTTTATTTACCTCACTTCTTCTTGGAGTGATTGTGTTATTTGTTGGATTGATATTTTTACTAATATATCAAGGTAAAGATTGGTTTTGGGCTAGTTTATGGCTTATCACATTATCAATATTATTACTTTGGATTTATTTCGATACTTCCTACCAGCTTACCAAAGAACATTTGATTTACAGAAACGGCCCCATAAGAGGTAAAATAAACATAGCCGACATTAAAGAAGTAGAAGCCAACAAAACGCTTTATGTAGGCATAAAACCCGCTTTAGCCCGTAAAGGATTAATAATAAAATACAACAAATACGATGAAATCTACATCAGCCCCAAAACCAATGAAAGCTTTATTAAAAAATTGTTGGAGTTAAA